>DUOB01000125.1 GCA_012839035.1 Propionibacterium sp. | reverse complement strand
CGGCCGATTCCACGATCTCCGATTTCATCGGCCGCTGGATCGACAACTTCACCTCGGCCCTGGTGATGAACCCCGAGCCGAGCTGCTCGCGTGAGCCCGTGATCACCGTCAAGCCGCTCGCCTGGCACCAGATCCAGGTGCTCAAGTTCGTCCATCAGTATTTCGTGCTGCACCGCCCCGACCTCGCCATGGTCCAGCGCGGGCAATCGATGGTCCTCGCCGAACTGGTCCACACGTTCGACGCCTGGTTGTCCGACCGTTTCGACGCCCGGCGCGCGCCCCGGCGCCTGCTGGAACTGGTCGAGCTGGCCGAACACGGCTATCACCTGGTGCGCGAGAGCCACCCCGAGTGGCTGGACGGACACACCGGCGATTCCGAGATCGCCCGGATGGCGCGCGGGCGCGGGGTCATCGACTACGTGGCGGGGCTCAGTGATTCGCAGGCGCTGGGGTACGCCGCCCGACTCGGCCCCAGCTCCGGCGTCCTCTGGGCCAGCGGCGTGCTCTGACACGCCAGCCATTGGCACCCGGAGAGCTCCGCCGTCCTCTGAGCCGGCGACGTGCTCTGATTCTCCACCAGGATTGGCACCCAGATGCCGGACGCCGAGCGTTTCCCCCAGTCACGCACTCACCTCGACGAACCAGCTGCCAATCCTGGCCCCGGGGCACGAACACCCCGCCCGAATAGTGCTCGTCGGGGACACAAAAAGCCCCGGGCGCCGGATGGTGCACGCCCCGGGGCACAAAAAAGCCCCCGCCGAGCGGGGGCTTGATCTGCGGTTCAGCGAAGACCGGCGCGTTGGGCGGCGATGATGAGCTCATCCCGCATGGCAGGGGAAGCAGCAGTCCGAATCGCACGCTCCATCACACGGTTGGCGCGGACAGTGGCACGACGCTGGCGGAGAGTCTTGGCGAGAGACATGAATTGATCAAATCCTTGAAAGTGCGAGAGCCAACAGGACACGGGAAATTGATTTCCACGTGTTAAACCAAGGGTATCGCCTTATCACATTTCCGCCGAATTGCGTTCCGTTGATCTTAAGAACTGGCCATGAGATCTTCCTCACGTGACGTTCATCACTGCTTGCCGCAGTGTTGGGATAGCCGCGCCACGCGCCCTTCCCATGCCCTCGGCGATGGACTGGGGCAGGAAAAGCGAGGACCCGCCTCCCCTTCGGGAAGCGGGCCCTGCCCCAATCCTCGCAAGAACAGCGTCAGCGAACGCTGATGTGCACGTGGTCGCGGTGGTTGGCGGTGGCCGACCCGCGATCGCTCATCATGCGCCAGCCCTCACCGGCCCGCTGGGTGGTCCAGATCCGCTGGTTCCAGATGACCTCGGTGATGCCGTACTGCCCGGCGTTCGCACGGGCCCAGTTGGCAACCGCGTCACCAACCGCCTGGTTCGACGTCATGGCGTCGATCGCGCGGCCGGAGGGATGCTCGACATCCCAGTCGGCGCGCACGCCGCCATAGGACGTGATCGCGGGGAAGTTGGCGCACAGCGCCTGATGCACGGCCGCGGTCCGAGCCTGGAGTCCCGGCAGCGGAGCACAGCTCCGGGCAGCGGGAGCAGCAGCCGGAGCAGCCGCCTTGACGGCCGGAGCGGAAGAGCGGGCACTCGAAGCTGCGGGGGCCGGAGCCTTCGGAGCGTCCTTCGAGACATAGTCCGACGAGATCCAGCCGGTCTTGCCGTTGACGTTCACCTGGGTGAAGCCGTTGTCGGTACGCCCGGTCACCGCCACGGATTCTCCGCTGGACACCGAGGCGATGCGATCGCTGGAGACGCTGGCGTCGGAACGCACGTTCACATTGGTGGAGGCATAGGCACGCCCGGTCGTGGGCGCGGTCTCGCCCTCCTCGGGGGTGATTGCGGTCAGGGCCTTCGCTTCGGGACGCGGGGCCGCCTCGTCGGCGGGACCGGCGGGGCTTTCCTCGACAGCGGGCTTGGTGTCCTCGGGCTGGCCGGCCGGGGCAGTTGGCTCACCGGCAGCCAGTGCCTCGTCGATGGAGGCGCGGTCAAAGTTTCGGGATACGGTCTCCGCATCGCGGGCGGGCATAGCGACGGCGGGAGCCGGTTCTGCGCTCACAGTCTCGGCACCCTTGGGTGCCAGGCCACCAAACGCCAGGCCCGAGGAAACCGCCATCACGAGGACAGCCGGGAGAGCAGCCTTCCGCACGACGGTGCGGAAAGCCCCGACGCCGTCCCCCATGGCGGAGTGGTCGTCGTCCACGCTCACGGCGCGCTTCGGCAGATGATTATCGTCAGACAAGGGTCTTCGCCTTCGTTGAGATCAGATCGTTATCTTGCCTGGAAGTTAAACACGGGGTGAACGACCCACAAAGCCGCGTTTTCAGAGAACGGCACACTCAATCAGGCGCTTCGGCAGCGTACGTTCCCCGGGGGACGCACTAGGGTTTTCATCGCTGGCCGCCCCGGCCAAGGGAGGTACGCCAGCACGTCCGGCGCCACAGCCGCTTCGGCGCACGGCAATCGACCGCAGGGGGACTGGTGTCAACGCAGCTGGAAACATCGCGATCGGAAGGATCCACGTCGGCCAGGATCGCCTGGCTCGTGGCCTGGGTGCTGTCTTTGGCGCTGGCTTTCATCCTCGGCCACCAGATGGGGTCGGGGCAGCAGATGGGAACAGCCAACGAGCCGCAGAGCGGTGCGGGCGTACCCCCGACAGCCACCGCCCAACCCGCACCGGCCCCGGAACAACAGGCAGAGCCCACCCAGGATCCGGAAGTCATGAGACTGCTGCAGCAGCTTCCCCGACGCCAGGCGAATGACCCGTTGGCCGTGGGATCCCCGGACGCCAAGGTGGTGTTGACGGAGTGGTCGGACTATCGCTGCCCCTACTGTGCTCGATGGGCCCGGGAAACCCTGCCCGCACTCCAGCACTATGTGGACGACGGAACTCTGCGGATCGAATATCGGGACCTGGCGGTCCTGGGCGAGGAGTCCGTCACGACCGCGGTCGCAGCCAGAGCCGCGGCACAGCAGGGCCGGTTCTGGGAGTTCTATGCGGCGGTGTTCGACGACCTGACCCAGAACCCGCAACCCGACCACTCCAGGACCGGGCTGCTGGAGTTCGCCCGGACGGCGGGGATCCCCGATCTGGCCCGATTCGAAGCCGATCTCGATGACCCCGCTCTGCGGGAGGCGGTCGAGCGGGACTCGCAGGAAGCCCAGCAGCTCGGCATCACCGGCACCCCGTTCTTCGTGATCAATACGAGTGTGATCAACGGCGCCCAGCCCACGGCCAATTTCATCCAGGCGATCGAGACGCACGCCAACGAGTGACGCCGCCGGCGCCATTCAGCTCAGCGTCATGAACAGCTTCTCCAGCTCCTCCACCGTCATGACCTCGTGGCCCGGTGCGGCCTCCCCTGCGATGGACTCGCGCAGGGTGCAGGCCATGATTTTGAACCCGGCCCGGTCGATCGCCTTGGAGACGGCGGACAGCTGAGTGACCACCTGGCGACAGTCGCGCCCCTCCTCGATCATCGTGAGCACGGCCGCCAGCTGGCCCTGGGCGCGACGGAGGCGGTTGACGACCTGCTTCCGGCTGGCTTCATCCTTGAACATGGGCCGTCCCTTCCGACGCAGTTGACTGGAGCGCCCAGCTTACCCGCCAGGGTATTCCCTCGATCGTCTCCCGCAGCGACCCCTCTTTCTATACCCTTATTCGCGTGGCCAATGGCGGCCACAGGGGCCTCGAGAAGGAGGATCCATGGGTTTCATGGACAGGCTTCGCCGTGATCAAGCGCGACATCGGCGGTGACCGGCAGCAGATCCGCAGCAAGGACGTGCGGTTCGACGCAGTCGCCTTCGCCCACGTGCTGCTCCCGGTCTGGCTGCTGACGGTGACCTATGCCGGCAGCCCCTATCAGGTGTTGATGAATGGGGTGACCGGTGAGGTCCAGGGCGCACGGCCGTGGAGCAAGGGCAAGCTCGCGCTGGCGATCGGAGCGGGCGTGCTTCTGGTCATCGCCATCGTCGTTCTCGTCCTGGCGATGCGCGGTTAGGACGCACCGGGGGTCGCGGACTCGGGCGAGTCGGGGTTCGCCGCCTCGCGACCGAGCCCGACGGAGGCGAGCATCGCCTGGACACCCGGATGGTCCGGAACGTGGTCCACCATGGCCGACGCCATCATGGCGTGGACGAAGAAGGCTCGCTCGAGGAGATCGCGGGCGTCCTCCGGAGTTCCGCCCGAACCGGTGACGATGTCGACGATCTCGGTGATCAACCAGCGACACGTCCGGCCGATGGCAGGAACATAGAACGAGGTCAGGCCCTGGAAGATCATCAGGAAGATCTCCGGGCGCCGATTCACCAACGCCTGATAGGCATCACCGAGATCCTTGCGCTCATAGGGCGGCTGGGCGTGGGCGCGAATCATGTCCAGAATCTCGCCGGCGGCTTTCAGGTACGCCTCGACGAACGCGTTCTCCTTCGTGCCGAACACCTGGCTGATACGGGGTTGGGAGACACCGGCCTCGACCGCGATGTCCGCCAGCGTGCTGCCGCCGTATCCCTTGCGTGCAAAGGCTCGGATCGCGGCGTCAAGGATCTCCGATCGACGGTCCGTGGGGGGAATGGAATTGATCACGGGGTCAGATTAGAGCTAGTCGTGCCCAAAAGCCCGTCAGAACTCCCCCAGCACCCGCCTGGATTGCTGAGATCACCCAGCTGATTGCAATAAAACTTGATTTCGATGGGTTACCCTCCGCTTCGACCAACAGCTCTGCTTGCGAAGTTACCTATGGGTACGCATACTTGGGTTACTCAACAGTAGGTTCCGTCCCGATGGAGTGACCATGACCCACTATCAATCCAACCTGCGCGACATCAGGTTCAATCTTTTCGAGGTCTTCGGCCGCCAGGATCTGCTCGGCACCGGCCCGTCCGAGGAGCTCGACCGGGAGACCGCCGAAACCGCCCTTGCGGAGATGGATCACCTCTGTCGGACCAAGCTGTCCGATGCCCTGATGGAGGATGACCGCAACCCACCGATCTATGACCCCCAGACCCACTCCGTGTCGATGCCCGAATCGACCAAGATGGCGTACAAGGCCTATATGGACAGTGATTGGTGGCGACTCGAGCTGTCCGAGGAGATGGGCGGGGTCGAGGCCCCGCCGTCCCTGCGGTGGGCAGTGCTCGAGCTGATCCTCGCCGCGAATCCGGCGCTGTACATGTATTCCGCCGGGCCCAAGTTCGGCCAACTCGCCCATCAGCTGGGGTGTGAGCGCGACAAGAGGATCGCCCAGCACATGGTCGAGCGGCAGTGGGGCGCGACGATGGTGCTGACCGAGCCGGATGCCGGTTCCGATGTGGGCGCGGGGCGCACGAAGGCGTACCCGCAGGCCGACGGCACCTGGCACATCCAGGGCGTCAAGCGATTCATCACCTCCGGTGAGCACGATCTGACCGAGAACATCATGCACCTGGTCCTCGCCCGCCCGGTCGGCGTCGAGGGCGCCGGCGGCCCCGGCACGAAGGGCCTCAGCCTCTTCCTCGTGCCGAAGTATCACTTCGACCTCGAGACCGGTGACCTCACCGGTGACCGCAACGGTGTCTTCGCCACCAACGTGGAGAAGAAGATGGGCCTCAAGGTCTCGACGACCTGCGAGCTGACGTTCGGTGGGACCGACGTCCCGGCGGTCGGGTGGCTGCTCGGCGAGGTGCACGACGGCATCGCCCAGATGTTCCACGTGATCGAGCATGCGCGGATGATGGTCGGCACCAAGGCGATGGCCACGCTGTCGACGGGCTATCTGAATGCGTTGGAGTACGCCAGGACCCGCGTCCAGGGCGCTGACCTCGCGACTCCCGCCAAGGACGCCCCTCGGGTCACGATCACCCATCACCCGGATGTACGCCGCTCGCTGATGACGCAGAAGGCCACGGTCGAGGCACTGCGCATGCTGGTGATGTTCACGGCCGTGCAGCAGGACAAGGTGTGGCTCGCCGGGCACGAGGGCCGCGAGGACAAGTCGGCGGAGGCCGTCAATGACCTGCTGTTGCCGATCGTGAAGGCGTACTGCTCCGAACGCGCCTGGCTGCTCCTCGGCACCGAGTCCCTGCAGACCTTCGGCGGATCCGGTTTCCTGCAGGACTATCCGTTGGAGCAATACGTGCGGGACGCCAAGATCGACACCCTCTACGAGGGGACCACCGCGATCCAGGGCCTCGATCTGTTCTTCCGGAAGATCGTCCGGGATCGAGGGCGTGCAGTTCAGACGGTGTCGGCGGAGATTGAGGAGTGGCTGGAGGCCGAGGGCCCGCTGACCGAGGAGCGGGCGCTCCTGGCTCGGGGTGCGGAGGACTGTGCCCTGATCCTGGCTTCGATGTCCCAGCAGATGATGGCGGTGCAGAAGAACCCGAAGGAGCTCTATCGGATAGGGCTCAACACGACCAGGTTGCTCATGTGCCTCGGCGATCTCGTGTGTGCCTGGCTCATGCTGCGGGCCGGGGAGATCGCCCATGCCGCGCTGGAGAACCCGGAACTGTCGGACGCCGACCGGGACTACTATGCCGGCAAGGTGGCGGCCGCGAAGTGGTTCGCCCGCAACCAGTTGCCGCGACTGACCTCCGAGCGCAAGATGGCCGAGGCGGTGAACCTGGACGTCATGGAGCTGCCGGAGTCGGCGTTCTGACACCTGACACTGTGGCCGTCCCGGGCGCCCATCCGCACCGATGGGCGTCCGGGCTCGGGTTGCTCACACTCCGGACTCGTAGCGTGGTCAGCACCCACCTTGAGCGCGCGGAGCGGCAGAATGCGGCCATGTCGTTCAACAATCCTGAGAATCCCAATCAGAACTGGGACGCCGACGCCGGCGGCTGGGCCCCCGGCGACCAGCAGCAGTCCACCTCCCAGCCCTCCGCGAGTTATCCGGCCTCGCAGCCGTCCGCGGGGTACGCCGAGGAACACACCGGGCAGGTCTTTCCCGGCTCGCAGCCGTCCGCCGGCTATGCCCCCCAGCCCCCTGCCGGCCAGGGCGGCTATGGACAGCAGGGTGCCTATGGCCAGCAGCCGGGCGCCTATGGCCAGCAGCCGGGCGACTATCCGGGGCAGCCGCCGCAGGGCTGGGGCCAGCCCGCCAACGACCAGGACAACTTCTTCAAGGCCATCTTCGACTTCGGCTTCACCCGCTATGCGACGCCCGCCGTTGTCAAGATCCTCTACATTCTCGGCATCGTCGTTGGTGGTCTGGCCTGGCTCGGCTCCGGTGTGTTCTGGTTGGTGATGGGCGGCGTCATGGACACCATCACCTACGATGGCGGCGGGATCTTCGCTGTCTTTGGGGTGCTTTCCTGGATCTTCGGCTTGATTCCGCTGTTCTTCTACATCATCGGGTTGCGGGTCACTCTCGAATTCGCCCTCGCCACCGTCCGCATCAGCCAGAACGCCCAGGCGGTGCGGGACAAGCTGGCCGGCTGAGGCACCGGGACGCACCACTCGCCATCCGGCTCGATGAAGCGCCCTCGGGGGGCGCTCCCCAGCCGACGATGGGGCTCAGAACAACAGGGCCTGACCCGGATCGGAGAGGATCCGCGCAACGTCCGCGAGGAACAGCGAGGATCCCTCTCCGTCCATCAGCCTGTGATCGAACGAGACGGCGAGGGTGGTGACCCACCGCGGCTCGATGCGTTCCTCATCACCCTCGCCGACAACCCAGGCCCGCCGGGCAATCTGACCCAGTGCGAGGATGCCCGCTTCACCGGGGTTGAGGATCGGGGTGCCCGAGTCGATCCCGAACGGTCCCACGTTGGTGATCGTGAAGGTGCCACCGCTGAGTTCCGCGGGCTGTGTCTTGCCCTGCTTCGCACGATCGGTCACCTCGTTGAGGGCGTGTGCAAGCTCCAGCAGTTCCATCGAGGCGGCATCACGGATCTTGGGCACGAGCAGTCCGCGCGGCGTCGCCGCGGCGATGCCCAGATTCACGCGACCGTGATAGATGATCTCCTGGGCGTCCTCGTCCCAGGACGTGTTCATCTCCGGTGTCCTGCGCAGCGCCAGGCACACGGCCTTGGCCACCAGCAGCAGCGGCGACACCTTGACGTTGCGGAATTCCCGGCGCTTGCGGATCCGTTCCAACAGCTCGATGGACTCCGTCACATCGCAGGTCACCCATTCACTGGCGTGGGGTGCCGTGAAGGCGGACGTCACCATCGCCGCAGCCGTGGCCTTGCGTACGCCCCGGATCGGTTCGCGCCGATCCTCCAGCCCCGGGTGGCGATGCCGCGCCCAGCCGGCAGCCGACGCCGCCAACTCCTCGGTGATCCGATCGGCGGCGACCGGTGCGGCCTGGTCCGCGATGAACTCATCGACATCCGAGCGCGTGATCACGCCACCGTCCCCGGTGCCGGTCACCTCCCGCAGATCCACCCCGCGGTCCTTCGCATATTTGCGCAGTGGCGGCTTGGCCAGCGGCCTTTCGGGCGAGCTCTGGGTCGGCGCGGGCTCCTGCGCGGCGGGCGCCGGGGCCGGCGCGGGCTCTTCCCGAACCGGTTCCTCGACCGGCGGAGCAGATTCTGCGGCCGCAGCCTGAGGCCGCTTCGCGCCCCTGCGCGTACGCCGCTTGGTCGCCCCCTCGGTGGGGCCATAGCCGACGAGGTTCGGCGTACGGCCCGAATCCGCGGCGACCGGTTCATCAGCCGAACCGTCGTCGATGCGGATGAGCGGCGTACCCACATCCACCGTCTCGCCCGCCTGCACCAGGATCGCGTCCACTGTGCCGGCCCACGGGATCGGCAGTTCGACGAGCGACTTGGAGGTCTCGACCTCGACGACGATGTCGTTGATCTTGACCTCATCGCCCTCGGCCACCAGCCAGCGCACGATCTCGGCCTCGGTCAGCCCCTCGCCGGGGTCAGTCAGGTTGAAGGTCTTCACGGGGTCCTCCGGTCACGAGCAGGTGTCAACGAGCCATCGATCAGCGGTGATCAATAGTCGAACGAACGGTCGACCGCATCGAGGATGCGATCGAGGTCGGGCAGGTATTCCTCTTCGACCCGACTGGGCGGATAGGGCACGTCATAGCCCCCCACCCGCAGGACGGGTGCTTCCATCTCATAGAAGCACTGTTCGGTCAGCCGCGCGGCGATCTCCGCGCCGAGTCCATAGGAGACCTGGGCCTCGTGCACGACGACGGCCCGTCGGGTCCTGCGCACGGACGCGAGGATGGTGGCCATGTCGAGCGGCGACAGCGTACGCAGATCGACCACCTCGAGCGACCGGCCCTCCTCCTCGGCCGCCGCGGCCACGGAGAGACAGGTCTTGACCATCGGGCCGTAGCAGAGGAGCGTCAGGTCCGTGCCCTCCCGCGCCACGCGCGCGGAGTGCAGCGGCAGCGGCTCGCTGTCGGTGTCGACCTCGCCGCGGTCGTGATAGCGGCGTTTGGGTTCGAGGAAGATGTAGGGGTCGTCGCTGGCGATGACCTGCTGGATCATCCAGTACGCATCGTTGGCGTTCGAGCAGGTCACGACCTTGAGTCCGGTCGTGTGGGAGAAGTACGCCTCCGGCGACTCCGAGTGGTGCTCCACCGCACCGATCCCACCGCCATAGGGGATGCGGATCACGACGGGGACGTTCATCGTGCCGCGCGTGCGGTGGTGGATCTTCGCGAGCTGGGTAACGATCTGGTCATAGGCCGGGAACACGAACCCGTCGAACTGGATCTCCACGACGGGCCGGTAGCCGCGCATCGCCATCCCGATGGAGGTGCCGACGATGCCGGACTCCGCGAGCGGGGAGTCCATGACCCGGTGCTCGCCGAATTCGGCCTGCAGCCCCTCGGTGATCCGGAAGACGCCGCCGAGCTTGCCGATGTCCTGGCCGGCGAGGACGACTTTGGGATCGGTGGCGAGCGCGCGCCGCAGACCCGCGTTGAGGGCCTTGCCCAGGGTGAGCTTCTCGGTCATCAGTCGTCCTCCCCGAAGCTCTCGGCATAGGCCACATAGTCGGCCTGCTGGTCGATCAGGTGCTGGGTCTTCTCCGCGTACACCAGATCGAAACTCTCCTCCAGCGTCGGATCGGGCAGCGCGAGCGTACGCGCCCGCAGATCCGCCGCGACCTCGTCCGCTTCGGTCTCCAGCGCGTCGAGCCAGGCCTGGTCGATCGCACCCGTGCCGAGCAGATAGGTCCGCACCCGGTCGATCGGGTCCTTGGCCCGCCACTGATCCGACTCGTCGCTGGTGCGATATTTCGTCGGGTCGTCGGAGGTGGTGTGGGCGCCCATGCGATAGGTGTACGCCTCGATGAGCGCGGGGCCGCCCCCGTTGCGGGCGCGGTCGAGAGCCCAGGACGTGACGGCGTGCATCGCGAGGACGTCGTTGCCGTCCACCCGGATGCCGGGGATGCCGAAGCCGTCCGCGCGCCGGGCAATCGGGATGCGGGTCTGTCGGGTCGTCGGGACCGAGATCGCCCACTGGTTGTTCTGGCAGATGAACACGACCGGCGCCTGATAGGAGGCGCTGAACAGCAGCGCCTCGTTCACATCGCCCTGGGAGGTGGCGCCGTCACCGAAATAGGCGAGCACGGCCTCGTCGGTGTCGGGGTTGCCGGTGTTGGTGGCGCCATCGGCGGTGATGCCCATCGCGTACCCCACCGCGTGCAGGGACTGCGAGCCGACCACCATCGTGTACGGATGGAAATTGCCGTCGTTGCCGGCCCAGGAACCGAGATCGACGCCCCGGAACACGGCCGTGATGGCGACGGGGTCGAGGTCGCGGCACCAGGCGACCGCGAGCTCGCGATAGCTGGGCACCACATAGTCATGGGCTTTCGCGGCGCGGGCGGAACCGACCTGGGCGCCCTCCTGGCCGGTCATCGCGGCCCAGAGCCCGAGCTGACCCTGCCGCTGCAGCGCGGTTGCCTCGGCGTCGATGCGCCGGCTGAGGACCATGTCGCGCAGGAAGCCCGCGATCATCTCGTCGTCCCCGGCGAAGGAGTAGTCCGGGTGGGCGACGCGCTCCCCCTCGGGGGTCAGGAGCTGCACCATGTCCGGATCGTTTCGCAGATCGTCGCTCACCGTGCCCCTTCCAACGGTTCCGTAGGTCAGGGATTGATCAAAGCACGAAATGTGCTCGGGGTGCAGCCCCCGGGCCGTCAGGGTGAATGCTCACCGGCGAACGGACAGGCCAAGGCCCTCAGCCGGAGAGTGCGGTCAGCTCGAGAATTCGAGCCGGACGGCACCTGCGGAGGCCTCGGCCAGGGCGACGGCAATCTCACCAGGTTCGCGGTCCAGGTCGCTGAGGACGTACGCCGCCCCCACCGGCGTCACCAGCAGCCGTGGCCGCTTCTCGTCGGTGACGACGAACCGGACCTCGTCCCACGCGAACTGCTTCCCGCGCGGGAACGCGACGCCGTCGTCGGCGATCACGAAGGCCAGCGGGGCGGTCGCCGGCCCCCGGGCGGCCTTGCGGCGGTGGTCCCAGCCGGCGTACACGGCGTACAGCCCCGAGAACACGACCACGGCCGCAAAGAAGTTCATGACGCCCTCGGCCTGGGTCACCCACAGCACCAACCCGATGATCGCGACGATCGCTCCCGGCGCCATCAGCGCCGCTGTGCCCACCGGCCCGGTCCACAGGGACCGATAGCTGCTCTGGGCGGTGGGGTTGAAGCTCACGACCAAGGGTTCCACGCTCGCCAGCCTAGGGCCTGGCCGCCGGACAACAGCGCCGGTGAGAAACTGCGGCACGGGAGCGGAAGCGGATTCCGACCCCGGGTCTCCTACCCTTGACCGCATGAGCCAACCTCCCTCGCCCGCCCCGCAGGGCGGTGTGCCGGTCCGTTCATCCGGCCTGCCGCAGTGGCCGGTCCTGCGCAAGAAGCAGACCTTTGTTGTGCCGATCGTCGCCATCGTGGTGGGCGTCCTCGTGATGGCCATCGCGTTGTTGGCGACTCTGGTGACGACCCCGATCAACGGATTGCTGGGCCTCCTGTTGTCGGGCGGGGCTGCGATCGTGCTGATCCTCCTGCTCACATGGCTCGACCGCTGGGAGCCCGAGCCACCACATCTGCTGCTCGCAGCCTTTTTCTGGGGCGGCGGGGTGTCGCTGGTGATCGTGCTGCTGGTCAGCCCGCTGCTGCAGGTGATCGGTGGGGATGGTGAGTTCTTCGCCGCGGCGATCTCCGCGCCGCTCGTTGAGGAGTCGGCGAAGGGCCTCTTCTTGCTGGTGGCGCTGTTGGCCACCCGGCGTGGGCGGGCCGAGTTCAACTCACTCACCGATGCCCTCGTCTATGCGGGCTTCATCGGCGTCGGATTCTCGTTCGTGGAGCACATGCTCTATATCGCGCAGAACGAGACGTTCGGCGAAAGCGTGGCTGTGGGTGTGCTCCGCATCGGGCTGACGGCGTGGATGCACTCAATCTATACGGCCATGACCGCGATCGGCCTGTGGCTCGGGGTCACCAGCCGCGGGACGATGCGGTTTGTCTATCCGGTCCTGGGCTGGTCGGTGGCCGTGCTGCTGCACTTCATGCAGAACGGCTCCATCTTCCTGGGGATCGGCGGCTTCTTCGGCTATGTGTTGTTGGTGGAGCTGCCCGCGTTCATCGCCCTGGTCGTGCTCGCAGTGCGCTCCTATCGCCGCGAGGGGGAGGTCGTCCGGGAACAGCTTCCGGCGCTGGTGCACAACGGCTGGGTCACACCGCTGGAGGCCGACTGGCTCGGCAACGTGCCCTCGCGCAAGCGTGCGCTCGCTTTTGCCAGGACCCAGGGCAAGCAGGAGTTGCGCCGGGTCGCGGCGTTCCGTGACCACGTCACCGAGCTCGCGCACGTGCGCCATCGACTGGATCGCACGGGCCCACCGTTCAGCCCGGATCTGGTGCGGCAGCACGACCACCTGGTCGAGTTGCTGCAGGCCGACAAGCTCTGGGTGGCCCAGCACCTCCAGCCCGCACCGCAGCATTGGCAGCGGACCCCGGTGGCTCCCCCCGCGTGGCAGACGGCACACCCGATGCCCGACGATGACCCGCCGATCGACCCGGACGCGACCCGGCTGCGCTGAATGGATCGGCCCGTTCGCCGGATCACAGCCACACCTGAACCCCGCCGGCGGGCGGTGTGGGTAGATTCGGAGTCGTGACGATCTCGGTACGCATCATCCCCGCCGCCAAGCACCTGGATTTCATCCGGTCCCAGCCTTCGGCGTCCTTCCTGCAGACCCCTGCGTGGGGGCAGGTGAAGTCCGAGTGGGAGTCGGAGTCGTTGGGCTGGTTCGACGCCGACAACGAGATGATCGGCGCCGGACTGGTGCTCTATCGCCAGGTGCCGAAGGTCAAACGGTTCCTGGCCTATCTGCCCGAGGGCCCGGTCGCCGACTGGTCGAAGGTCGATGCCACCGAATTCCTGCCTCCCCTGATCGAGCACTGCAAGAACCGCGGGGCGTTCGGGGTCCGGATCGGGCCGGCGCTGCTGGCCCGGGCCTGGGATGCGGAGACGATCAAGTCCGCGATCGCCGATGACAACGTGCGCAGCCTGTCGGCCGTCGAGCCGGACGAGACCAATCAGGTCGCGACCCGCCTGCACAACGCGCTTCGTTCCGGCGGCTGGCTGCCGCCCGGGCCGGAGGGCGAGGGCTTCGCCGCGGGCCAGCCGCAGTTCAACTTCTGGCTGCCCCTGGCCCACCCCGATGGGCGGCCGAAGACGGCCGATGAGGTCCAGAAGGGCATGAACCAGCAGTGGCGGCGCAACATCCGCAAGGCCGCCAAGTCGGGTGTGGTCGTGCGTCAGGGCACCCGCGAGGATCTCGCCGGGTTCCATCGCGTCTATCTGGAGACCGCCGAGCGGGACAACTTCACCCCACGACCACTGGACTATTTCGAGACGATGTGGGACGTCCTCCGCGGGGAGGATCCCGATCGCATGCGGCTCTATCTCGCCGAGCACGAGGGGGACCTCGTGGCGGCGACCACGTGGGTCCGGGTCGGTGACCATGTCTGGTATTCCTATGGCGCCTCCACCTCCGCCAAACGCGACGTGCGGGGATCGAACGCGATCCAGTGGCAGATGATCGCCGACGCGATCGAGGCCGGGGCCAGGACCTATGACCTGCGCGGAATCACCGACTCCGTCGCCTCCGACGACCCCACGCTCGGGCTGATCCAGTTCAAGGTCGGCACCGGCGGCCGGGCGGTGGAATACCCGGGTGAGTGGGACATGCCGATCAACCGGCCGCTCTATCGCGCGTTCGACGCCTATATGAACCGGGGCGCCATCACCGCCCGGGTGAAGCAGGTCGCAAGGAATCCGGTGGGGATCCTGCGGGGAGCGCTCCGGCTCACCGCGAAGCCGATCAACGCTTTCGGAACACTCCGGAAAGCGATCTCCGACGGGCGCTGAGCCATGCCCCCGCGCCGCGTAATCTGCCTGCACTCCGCCTTCGGATTGACCGACGGGGTGCAGGAGTTCGCGGGCCTGCTGCGGGCCGAGGGGTGGGTCGTGGACGTCCCGGACTTCTATGACGGACTGACGTTCGACGATGCCGCGGCGGGGGTGGCCCATCGGGACGCGATCGGTTATCGGGAGCTGTTTCGTCGTGTCGCCCACCTGCCCGTGCAGGGAGCCGCTCTGGTCGGCTTTTCCCTCGGGGCGTCGTTTGCGCAACGGCTGTGTCGACCGGGGGTACGCCTGGTCTCCCTTGTGGGCGCCCTCGATCCGCTGCCCCCCGACAAGCCCTGGTGCGGGGTGGACGTGCAGTTGCACCAACTGGCCGACGACCCCTGGGTCGATGCTGATGACGTGCAGACGTTCCGCTGCGCCGTCGCCGCGGCCGGAGCCATGTTCGACCACTTCATCAACCCGGGTTCCGGTCACCTGTTCACCGAGCCGTCCCAGCCGGAATACGACCGGGACCTGACCGAGCTCACCGTCGACCGCATCGTCTCCGCGTTCTGAGGGCTGCTCTGCGCTGTGGGTCAGCCGGCGAGCGGTCCCCGGCGGTCGATCAGCGTGGCGTCGGACCAGTGGTCCACCAGCTCCGCCCGGGCGCGAGCGACCCGGGACCGGATGGTCCCCACTGCGACGCCGGCGATCCCGGCGGCCTCCGCATAGCTGAACCCGAACACCTGGGTCAGGACGAGCGCCTCCCGGCGTACCGGATCCAGCGACGCCAGCATCCGCTCCAACTCGACCCTGGTCGACGCGTCCGGGACCGTGAGCCGGTCGGCGGAATCGGCCGATGCCTCGGGCGGCCGGGTGGCCTGACTGCGGAAGTGATCGGCCGCGACGCGACGCGCGATCGTGAGCAACCACGACCGTGCCGTGGCCTCACCGCGGAACTGGGGCAGGGCATCCATGGCCCGCAGGTAGGTCTCCTGCGTCAGGTCGTCAGCCATCTCGCGGCCGGCGAGGTGGGCGATGAAACGCCATACGTCGCTCTGGGTCAGCCGGATGAACTCACCCAACGCCGGCCGGTCCCCCGCCCGCGCCTCGAGTGCACGTGCCGTGATCCTCGCGTCGGAGACCGCACGCTCGGACACTGAGCGAGCAGGGCGGCGGTGGTTCATGGGCCCGACACTAGCGGTTAGGCTCAGTCCATGATGTTGGTCCGCTGCCCCGACCCCGAGCTCTGGCGCGGTGCGCTCTCGGCCCGGCTCGACGGCGAGGAGCGTTCCATCGGCGATGCCGAGCTGGACGCCCACCTGGCTCAGTGCCGGGAATGTGCCGACTGGGTCGCAGGCCTGGGACGGGTCACCGACCTGCTCAGCGCGGATCTCGTCGGGCCCGACCTGAGCCTCACGCTGATCGGAGTGACCGAGGCCCACATCTGCGGCTGCCATGTCGGGGGGCCCTGCGAATGCACCGACTGCCAGTGCACGGACTGCACCTGCGGACGGACCGGCTGACCGGCACCGCGACAGCACGCCCGACCAAGGGCCTTTGCGCCGGCATCCGAGCGGACGGGTGTGTCTCGTCGGCAACTCGTGCGATGCTGGGCCGCATGACCCGGACCATCCTCGCGCTCGACGGCAATTCGGTGCTGCACCGCAGCTTCCATGCCGGTGCGCGGTCGGGTTATCGCACTCCTGACGGCCGGCCCGGTTGGGCTGTCCGCGGGCTGCTCGACCAGATGGTCGCCGCGGTCGATCGCGCCCGCGCCGATGTCGTGGTGGTGGGTTTCGACGACGCGGAGGAATCGAAGCGGCGGGAGCGGTGGCCGGCGTACAAGGCCCAGCGCCCCGACAAACCCCACACGCTCGTGGCACAACTCGTCGACGCCATCGACGTGCTGCGCGCGATGGGGGTCCCGGTCGTCGTGCCGACGGGTTTGGAAGCGGACGACGTGCTCGCGGCCACTGGGCGGGCAGCGCGGGCCGCGGGCTGGCAGGCGGTCCTGGCGACGTCCGACCGCGACGCCTTTGCCCTCATCAATGACTCGACCCGAGTGCTGCGGATCATCAACGGTGGCGTCGAGGCGTCACCGATGCTGACGCCGGAGCGGCTGAAGCTGCTGACGGGGGTCACGCCGGCGCAATATCGCGATCTGGCCGCCCTGCGAGGTGACCCGTCCGACAATCTCCCCGGCATTCGCGGGATCGGGAACGTCCTGGGGGCCAGGTTGCTCGCGGAGTTCGGGTCGGCGGAGGCCCTGTTCGCGGATCTCGACGACGGCGGGGATCGCTGCCGGGACTGTGCCGGTGCGGCTGTCGCCAAGCGGCTGGCCACGGACGAGGCCCGGGAGCGTTGGGCACTCAACCTCGCGCTGATGACGCCCGACCCGACCGCGGCCCTCGCGCCCGAGGTGTTCGACTCTCCACTGCCGCTGGCCAGCAAGCCCGTGCGGCGCGGCTTCGGACGGTACGGGATGTCCAGCCGCACTGCTCTCCGGGTCCTGTGCCGCGATGAGGAGTCCAGCTCCTGGCTGCCGGAGACCGAGGAGACCCATCCGATGGCGGACCCCGGGTGGCGGCCCGTCTCCCGCCGGGGGCGCACCTTCCCGCCCCTGCCCGCCAAGGCCCCGCTGCTCCAGGACACGCTGTTCTGAGGCTCGGGCCGGAGGCCCGGCCCGGTGTTTCGCTGAGACGACCGGCGAGTGTTGCCTTATGGAGCAGTCGTCCACGGATAACCTGTGGGATGTGACTGGTCTGACTCTGACGATCGATTCCACTCGCTGGCACGATCATCTGCGCGCGCTGGCAAATCGAGTGCCGGGGCTCATCCCCGTTGCCAAGGGCAACGGCTATGGCTTCGGGTTGCCCCTGCTCGCCGAGGAGACCAAGCGTCTGGGGTTGCGTACGCTCGCGGTCGGCACTCCCGCGGAGGCCGAAACGATCCGGGAACACTTCGACGGCGACATCGTCGTCCTCCTGCCCTGGGAGCCCAACGATCCCCGCGCGGTCGAACAGGCCCGCGATCCCAAGGTCATCCTCACCGTCTCGCGCCTGCCCGACCTGGAGATCCTCGCCAACCTCGGCGGGGACCGTCCCCGGGTGCTCGTCGAGGTGCTGACCTCGATGCGTCGCCATGGCCTGGAAGAGG
This sequence comes from Propionibacterium sp., assembly GCA_012839035.1. Lineage (GTDB taxonomy): Bacteria > Actinomycetota > Actinomycetes > Propionibacteriales > Propionibacteriaceae > Enemella. Next base: position 40,587 of record DUOB01000125.1, on the reverse strand, counting down.
AGGACCTGCCGGCGGTGGACACGTGGCGGGAACACCTCAATATCGAGGGCTGGACCATCCACCTGCCGATGCGCGGCGACAAGGACCACAACCGCGTCGAGGCCGATCGACTCGGTCGGGCGGCGCTGGACGTATTGGACGCACCGCTGTGGTTCTCACACCTGCCGACCCAGGACTATCTGGCCATGGCGGCCCGCCTCGGTGACAACCGGGCGCGCCTGCGGATGGGCACGACGCTCTGGCTGGGGGAACCCGGCGCCCTCAAGACGACCGCGACCGTGCTCGACGTGCACCCGATCAAGCGGGGCCAGCGCGTCGGCTATTGGCAGCGGCCGGCCCAGGCAGACGGCTATGTCGTGGTCGTGTCGGGTGGCACGGCCAACGGCATCGGGCTCGAAGCCCCGACCTCGGCGAAGACGCTGAAGTCGCGGGCGGTGTCCTTCGCGACCGGTGCACTGGAGGCGGCAGGTCGGGCGCTGTCGCCGTACACGATCCTCGGTGAGAAGCGCTGGTTCGCCGAACCACCCCACATGCAGTCCTCGTTGTTGATCCTGCCGGCCAAGGTCGATCCGCCGAACGTCGGCGACGAGCTCCCGGTGGACGTACGCAACACGATCGCGACCTTCGACCAAGTGGTGTTCGTCTGAGCCGGGCTCACGAACAAGCCGCCGGCTCCTGCTGGACATAACTCCGGATCCGGTCCCCCTCCACGGTCATTGTGGCCGCCATGCGCTGACAACGCTGGTCACCCTCGGGTCGCAGCTGGACCCAGGACACAGTGATGTCGGCACCGTCGGGTGGGCCCGCCGTCACAGCGAACAGATAGGCCCCCTGGTGGTCGGTCACCAGTTTCTCCACCGGCCATTCGGCCTGCAGGTCGTCCGACAGCACGCCGTGGGCCCGATCCCAGTCGCCCGCATTGAGCGCCCCGAACCACTGCGCGAGGGTGGTGCGTGCCCCATCCGGAGCCTGGCCGCCAACCGTGGTCACGATCTGGGGGCCGGCTGCGGCAACGCACGGCTCCATCGCCGACGGCAGCCCGGTCGGTCCGAGCAACGGGTCGGCCACGGTGTCGAGACCGGCCACCTGCACCTCGGTCTGGCCCGCAGCGTTCTGCAACACGACTCCCAGCAGGCGTCCGTCCTCCCCCACGACAGGAGACCCGGCCAGACCTGGATCGAATTCGCCTGCCATCCGGCGGACTTCAGGGTGCCGCCCGTCCGGTGACTCGACGGTCAGACCGGCTTCGGTGATCTTCCCTACCGCAACCCTGAGCCGACCGCGGGCCGGATGTTGCGACTCCGTGGTCCACCCGAGCAGTGCGACCTCGTCGTTCACGGCGAGCAGTCGCGTACCCAACTCGAAGGTGTGCCCCGCCAACGGCGCCTCCGGTTTCAGCAGCGCCACCCCCGACACGGCGTCGATCTTGGCCACGGTCGCCGGCACGACCCGGTCGCCACTCAGCACGGCGATCGAGCGGGCCCCGGACACCGCCCGCGCGGAGGTGACGAGCCGCCCCTCGGTGCCGAACTGGAATGCGGTCCCCACGCCCGTGCCCGTGCACGTTGTGGCGACGATGCGGTGGGTACCGGAGGCGGCGACCCGGGCAATCTCGGCATAGGGTCCGTCCGCCGGCAGCTCCGGCGGCTCCAGTTGATCCGGGGGCACCGGGTCCGTGGTGCCTGGAGTGGATGTCGCGGGAGGGGGCGGCGTCGGAGTCGGCCGCCCGTTGGCGCTCTGCCTTTCGCGGATCAGGAACGCCGCACCGACGCCCAAGGCAATCGCCACCACAAAGATGCCGATGACTGCGGCAATCACTGGCCGGGTCAGTCGCATGTCCGGTGTCCCCTCGCGCTCTCGGGTCTGTGGGCCGAAATGGTTCAGCCCCGCAGCTTCCGGTGCATCGCCGCCGTGTCGGCGTCCGTCCACCCGATTCGCGTGAGCATGGGTTCAACGCCCCCGTGCTCGGACTCCGCGTACTCCAGGAACGCCTGCATCGTCTCCGGCCGCGTCATGTGCGACTCCAGCGGCCGGCCGGTGAGATTCAGGCGATAGGTCTCGGACACGATGAGCCGGTCGATGATGCGCTGCATCCGTTCGCTGGAGGCCGCATAATCCTCGATCACGGCATTCGGTTCCGCACCCACCAGCAGCAGCGACAGCGCGACCGCGGTGCCCGTACGGTCCTTGCCGGCGGCACAGTGGACGAGGGCGGCACCGGGAGCGTACGCAATCGCGCGCAGCGCACCCAACACCGACTCGGGCCGCTCATTGAGGAACGACAGATAGGTCGAGGCGAACTTGTCCCGGACACGGATGCTCGGCTGATAGCCGTCGAACGGGAGCGCGGTGCCAGGCAGCTCGTTGCCGACGCTGTCCCGGCGAATGTCAGCGGCCTCACCGCGGGTGTCCGGGAGCACGTCATCGACGTCCGGGGCATCGTCCCGGTCGTATCGCTCCGGGATGAAGGAATGGTGGTGGATCCGCATCCGCGCGTCGACCGTCGGCGTACCCCCCACGTCCCGTGCGTTCACCAGCGAATCGAATTCAAGCCACTTCACTCCTCGATCGTAGACAGGGCGGTGGAACAGCGCACCACGATGCCCACCGCGTGGTTGAATCGCGCCGGTGCGAGCAGGTCTGTCGGGGATTCTTGAGGGGGTACGCCGTCAGCCCCCCGCGGCATGGGTGTGGTCGGGGCTGGCGTTCGTGGCGTACTGGCTCTATGCCACCCTCCAGTGGCGCCGCTTCGAATCGCCGTCCTATGACCTGACGATCTTCACGCAGATGCTGCAGCGCTATGCCCGGTTCGAGGCGCCGATCGTCACGGTGAAGGGGGCGGACTACAACGTCCTCGGCGACCATTTCCACCCGCTCCTGGCGCTGTTGACGCCGTTCTATGCCGCGTTCCCGTCGGCGTACACCCTCCTCGTCCTCCAGGCCCTCCTCGTCTCGGTCTCGGTGTTCTTCGTCACCAAGACGGCGCACGAGCATCTCGGCCGGGCCGGCGGTTGGCTGATCGGGGGCGCGTACGCGTTCTCCTGGGGCGTCCAGAACGCGATGGCCGTGCAATTCCACGAGGTCGCGATGGGGGCGCCGGTCCTCGCGATCAGCCTCTGGCTGCTTCTGCGGGAACGCTGGGTGCCGGCCGCGATCTGGGCGGGGCTGCTGGTGTTCGTCAAGGAGGACCTCGGGCTCACCGTCCTCGTGTTCGGTTTCGTCCTCGCGCTGCGCTCGGGGAAGCTGTTGCTCGGCTCGCTGCTGGGTCTCTGGGGCGCGGGGATGTTCGCGCTCACGATCACGGTGATCCTGCCCACGCTCAACGCCTTCGGCCAATATGACCACGGCAGCAACATCTCCGGAGCAGAGCTGTTGGGCGATCCCCTCGGGGTGCTCGGAGAGATCCTCGCCAGCGATCAACGCATGGGCACCGTGCTCCTGTTGGTGACGTGCACCGGGTTGCTGATCCTGCGGTCGAATCTGGGCCTGCTGGTGCTGCCGACGCTCGCCTGGCGCTTCGTCTCCTCCAACGAAGGGCACTGGGGGACAGGGTGGCACTACAGCCTGATGCTGATGCCGATCGCCTATATCGCCGCCGTCGACGGGATTGTGCTGTTGCGGAAGGCGAAGCTGCCGTTCCTCCGCGCGTACGCCCGCCATGGCGCGGTCATCGTCGCCACGTTCGCCGTCGCCATCAGCAACCAACTGCCGTTGTTCGAATTGCGCGACCCGGAGCAGTGGCGGACCGGGCCGCGGCAGGAAGCCGCCCGCGCGCTCCTCGAGACCGTGCCCGGCGGCAGTGTGGTCAGCACGGACGTGTCGTTGATGCACTATTTGCTGGCCGATGAGCGGCAGGTCTATTTCGTGGGCATGCCGGGCAATCCCGTCGCGGACTATCTGGTCGTGGACAACCACGCAGGTGGCTGGTCCGCACCCGTGAACATCGCACAGCACGGCAGCCAGCTGCATCCCGGCACCACGTGGGAAACGGTCTTCGACGAGAGCGGCTATCAGGTCGCCCGCCGGGTGGGGTGATCAGGCGTCATACTTTGACCCACCCTGCGGGTCAAAGTGCAAGCGCCCTCACGTCACTGCCGGGAGGTCCCGGGCAAACCGTTCCGGCGAGGCCGTTCGCTTGCGCACGACCGCACCGAGGGACGCGGCGATGCCGATCAGCAACCACGCCACGGTCGTCCCGATCGCCCCTGTCGTGCCGGTCCCGTCGGTGATGATCGCCCGCACCCCGTTGAGCACCGGTGTGAGCGGCAGAACCGGAGTGATGACGTCGAAGAACATGGGCAGGGCGGACAGCATTCCACCGGCCGCAGTCAGGGTGACGAGCGCCACCGACAGCACCCGGCCGAGACCACCGAACCAGGCCACCAGGGCGTGGTTGACCACCACGAACATCGCCCCGCCGAGCAGGAGCATCCCCAGAACGCCAAAGGTCTTCGACGCCGAGAGGTCCAACACGATCTGGCCCAGGATGGTCAGGCCCACCGCCTGCACGGCCGCGATCGCCAGGCCGGGCATGACCGCCCGCCGGACGAGATCGACGCTCGTCCTGGTGGAGGTGAGCACGCGCGACGAGACCGCCTGCAGCACCACATAGGTCGCGAGGCCACCGATCCACAGCGCCAACACCATCAACAGGGATGTCGAGGAGGCCGCAGGGATCAGGCTTGGAGTGTCTCCAGCCGCGACCGGGCGCGCGACCGCCGTCTTGAGCGCGTCCCGGTCCGCCTCTGAATAGGTCGGGATCTGTTCCGCACCCTCGGCCAGCCCGTCGGCGAGGGTCCGTTGCCCGTCCGCGACCTCACGGGCGCCGTCGGCCGCCTGATCCAGCCCCCCGGCGAGCCCCTCGGTTCCGGTCGCCAGCTCGTCGGCTCCCCCGGCCATGTCGGACAGGCCACTGGCGAGCCCCCGGGTGCCGCCGGCAACCTCGCCGACGCCGTCCACGTAGGTGCCGACACCCGTGGCGAACTGCCCGGCCCCGGTGGAAAGCTCCCCGGCACCGGTGGCGGCGGACTGGATGCCCTCGGTCAGGGGCACCATGCCGTCGGCGAGCTGATCCGCGCCATCCGCGAGCTGACGCATCCCGTCGCTGAGCTGCGGGAGCTGGCCGGCGCCCTCGGCGATCCCGGCGTTGAGGGCCTGCACCCCGTCGTTGAGCTGGCCAGCACCATCCGCGAGCTGGTCCACGCCGGCCACGAGCTGCTGCCCGGCCGGGCGGAGCTGCTGGATCTGTCCGGCGCCCTCGATCATCGTGGGCAGCTGGGGCAGAGTCGTCTGCAGAGTGGAGATCGCCTGGGTGAACTCGCCACTCGACGCGATCTCCTGGGTCCACTGCACCGGCGACTTGCCGGTGTTCGGATCCGGTGTGGTCAGACCGGCCATCGCCTGGGTCCAGGCGGTGCAGAACGCCTCCTGCTGTTCCGGCGTCAGCTCCACGCCCTCGGGGGTCGGGCACGGGAGGGTCGTCAGGGTCTCGAGGCGGTTCGCGTACGCCTGCGCCTCGCTCTGCAGATCACTCAACTGCCCCGCGACCTGCTGGAGCTGCGCCTGGTCGATCGTGCTGGTGTCGATGCTGCCGAGCAGCCCCAGAACGGGCTCCATGCCGGCCACGAGCTGGTCGACCCCGTCCACATAGGCGCGCACGCCCGGCGCCAACTGCGCGGTGCCGTCGGCCAGTGCCTGGCTGCCGTCCGCAAGTTGCCCCACGCCGTCGGCCATGGCGGACATGCCACCGACGAGTTGGTCCACCCCGTCCGCGGCCTGACCGGCACCGTCGGCCAGTTGGCGGGTCTGCGCCGGCAGATCGCGGGTCTGGTCGGCCATCGTCTGCATCCCGCCGGCGAGCTGTCCGGCGCCACCGGCGAGCTCGTTCGCACCGTCGCGCAGCGGTCCTCCGCCGGCGGCCAGTTGTTCGGCCCCGGTCGCGAGCTCTCCGGCACCAGTGGCGGCATCGCCCACGCCGTTCGCGAAGTCCCTCGACCCTGCCCCCAGCTCTTCTGCGCCGTCGGCGGACGCCCGCAAGCCGTCGGCGAGCTGGTCCCCGCCGTCGGCGAGTTGTCCCGCACCATCCGCGACGGTCCGGAACTGCTCCTGGGTTTCGTTGAACCCGAGATAGATGTTGTCGAGGTACATCTCCGTCAGCTCCGTGTTGAACACGTTCCGGGCCGTCTCGGCGATGACCTGGGCAATCGCGCCGTCGGCGATGCCGGTGATCTGCGACGTCTCCACCCGGATCGTCGCCTGTTGCGCTTCGATCGCGGGCCCCGCGAAGGATGTCGCACGAGCGGAGAACTCCTCGGGGATGGTGATAACGGCGACATAGCGGCCCGATTTCAGCCCCGCATCGGCATGTGCGGCATCCGCCAGCGTCCACGTCAGGTTGTCGTCGCGGCGCTCCACCAGACCGGCTGCGAGTTGGCGCCCCAGCGGGACCGGCTGCCCGTCGAGTTCGACCATCTCGTCCAGGTTGACCACCGCAGCCTCGGCGCGGTGCAGTCGGCTCTCCGACTGCCAGGTCGCGCCGAGAAAACCGAGGGCGACGATGAGCGGCACGACAAGGACGCCGAGCAGGGAACGCCAACCGACAGGCCGGTCGTGGCTGGCTCGCTCGAGGGGAAACATCAGCTCTCCTGGGTGACGAGGTCAAGGTCGTCGGCGACGGGACGTGCGTCGGCATCACCGGTATCGGTCGTGGGTGCGGTGTCGTTCACCGCGGGTGCGGGCGGCGTGAGTTGGATCCCGAAGAAGCACTCGGGGGCATGCGGCACGATCGCCTCGGTATCGGTGACCCCGAGCACGACGGCGGTGCCTTCGACGGCCAGCGCCTCAGCCAGCGCCCGGCGGTCGGCAGGGTCATGCAGCGCATCGGCCCCGTCGATGACGATGACGGCGATGCGCGGGTTGGTCAGGGCTGCCGTGAGCTCCCCCGGGAACGAGCCGCCCGCGGGATCGGGATGGAGCGCGTCGACGAAGGCGACCTTTCGGCGTACCTTCCCCGCCTCCTCCGGCAACACCGCACCCACCACCTTGCCCCGGCCGGTCACGTGGGTGAGTCGGCCGGCGAGGGCGAGGAGCAGGGGGGTACGCCGGGCGGACGGCCCCTCGACCACCAGCACCTCGCCCGCCTTGAGGTGGAGGTCGACCGGCGCGGCCAGGGGGCCACGCAGTCCGGTCACGGCGAAGTTCTCGGTGTGCAGCACGTCGTCATTGCCGGGCCAGTCGCTGAGGGACAGCACGTGGGTGATCGCCTCGCCCTCGACATCGAATGCCGGCAACCGGCGCTCGAGCCACGTGGGCAGATTCCACGCCCGGTCGCCGAGCAGCGCCAGCACGGCCGGGACGAGCGTCATCCGGACGACGAACGCATCCACCGCCACGCCCACCGCGAGACCGAACGCGATGGGCTTGATCGGCCCTTCGCCCTCCGGGACGAAGAACGCGAACACCGCGACCATGATGAGTGCCGCGGCGACAACGACCTTGGCGGAGCCGACGAAACCGTGCCGGATCGCCTCGGCCGCCGAGCGGCCGTGCACATATTCCTCGCGCATCCGCGAGACCAGGAAGACCTCATAGTCCATCGCGAGACCGAAGAGGATGCCCATGAGCAGGATCGGGAAGAACGAGATCACCGGCATGGGCTTCTCGAGGTTGATGATCTCCTTGCCCCACCCGTAGTTGAAAAACATGGTGGTCAGACCGAAGGCCGTGCCCACGCTGAGCAGATAGCCCACGGTGGCCTTCAACGGCACCCAGATCGAACGGAACACCATGGTCAGCAGCACCAGCGACAGGCCGACCACGAAAATGCCGAAGGGCAGCAGCGCCCCGGCAAGTCTGTCGGAGACATCGATCTGCACGGCCGTCATGCCCGTGACGGCGGTCCTGACATCGAGGCGTTCTTCCCAGTCCGGGGCCTTGTCCCGCAGTGCCTGGACGAGATCCTTGGTGCCCTCATCGGTCGGGCCGTGCTCCGGAATGATCTGGATGAAACCGGTGTCGGCGTTGCGGTTGGGGGTGGCGAGCGGAACGGAATCCACGCCCGGCATCGCCTCGATCTCGGTCCTGAGCTGATCGACGAGACCCAGTGGATCGGTCGAGCCGATGATCTCGGCGGTGACGATCAGGGGTGCGTTGAATCCGGGGCCGAACTTCTCCTCGATGAGGTCATAGGTGATCCGGTCCGGGGCAGTGGCGGTGTGCTGGCCCGAGTTGGGGAGGGAGAGTTCGAGGTCCTTGGCGGGAATGGAGAGCACACCCAGGGTCAGGACCACGACGATGACGGTGAGAATCGGCACCTTTGTGACCACGCCGACCCACCACGCGGAGGGCCCGCGCAGAGGCTTCTCGTCATTCTGCGCATCCGCCGCTGTGACAGGTGCCGGGGCTGCAGCGGTCATTGCGGCGTTGTCCGCGGATCTTCCCTCGGCGGCGCTTCGCTTCCCCCGCGCCTTCGGCCGCATCCGTTCCCCCGCGAACCCCATGAGTGCGGGCAGCAGGGTGAGGGCGATGATGACGGCGAACGCCACACCGACCGCGGCGAAGACGCCCATGACGCCGAGGAACGGGATCCCGGCGAGCGAGAGCCCGACCAGCGCGATGACGACGGTCAGGCCCGCGAAGACCACCGCCGAGCCGGCGGTCGCGACGGACCGCGCGGTCGACTCCTCCACGTCCATGCCGGTGCCGAGCTGGTCGCGGTGACGCGACAGGATGAACAGCGCATAGTCGATGCCGACCGCCAGGCCGAGCATCACGGCGAGCATCGGGGTGGTGGAACTGATCGGCATCAGGCCGGTGGCGATGAACATCAGGGCCATCGACACCGCGACGCCGAGGATCGCGGTGAGCAGCGGCATGCCGGCGGCCACGACCGAGCCGAGCGTGAAGATCAGGACGACCATCGCAACGCCGACGCCGATCAGCTCGATGATGGACATGCCGGGGATCTCCACGGAGAACGCGTCGCCACCCGCCTGCACGCGAGTGCCTTCGGGCATGTTGCTGCCCATGGTCGCTGCCGCGTCGGTGATCTCGTCGAGGACCGCGTCACTGATCTCGTCCTGCTCAAGGTCCATCAGGACGTTGATGATGGCGGCGGTTCCGTCCGGGCTGACGAGCCCGTCGACCATGGGGTCGAAGGGTGACGTGGCCGAGGACACATACGGCAGATCCGAGAAGGCCGTCAGATTGCCCTCGAGCGATTCCTTGACCGCCGGATCCTCGACGGACTGCCCATCGGGCGCCACCACGAGGACGCTCGCGCGCGTGCCGGAGACCTCCGGGAACGTCTGGTTCAGTTGGTTGAGCGCCACCTGGGACTGCGCTCCGGGAATCTCGAAGGCGTCATCGAAGGAACTGCTGAACAGTCCGGCCAGACCGCCGAGCACCACGAGAGCTGCCAGCCATCCGATGAGCACTCGGCGCCGCCTGCGAAAGCACCAGCGCCCGAGGTCATAGAGGTAGGTCGACACCCGGGTCTCCTTCACCGGCCGAATCACACGTTCAATACAAAAATGTATCCGATACAGTAGTGTATGCAAAACTGGAACAGGGCTGGACAAGTCCGACCGAAGTCCCCTCGACAAGAGGCCGGGCAGGGAACAGGGTTGTGCCTGGAAGCCAGAACCAGCGCGAAAGGGAGCCATGACCGAGGAAACCCTCTCCTCCCGGCGGTCACCGTCGGGTGCCACCAGCGCGCCCGTGAGCGCCCGGCGGCGTCAGACCCAGGAGCGTCTGATGGCGGCGGCGGCTCAGGTCTTCGCAGAGAAGGGCATCGAGGGCGCCAGCGTCGAGGAGATTTCGGAGGCGGCCGGGTTCACCCGGGGTGCGTTCTATTCCAACTTCGAGAGCAAGGACGATCTGTGCTTCGCGCTGATGCGCTGGGTTGCCCAGCGCTTCCTCGATTCGATGCAGGGAACGGTCGAGGAGGTCGCCGCCCAAGGCGGATCGGCGATGGACCGGACGACGTTGATCGACTCGGCGGTGGACAAGTTTCTCGCCATCCAGCCGCAGGAGCGCCACATCGTCCTCCTGCTCATGGAGATGCAGCTCTACGCTCTGCGGCACCCGGAGTTCGCAGAGGTGCACTCCGCGCTCAGTGACGAAACGCACCGGCTGTTCGCGGAGGTGTTCGACGAGGCTCTCGACGCCCAGGGCCGATCACTGTCCCTGCCGACCATGCAGGTGATCGAGATCCTGCACGCCGTCCACGGTGCCGCCCAGGTGTCCGCACTCGGCAACCCGGCCGCGCCCAACCGTCTCGCGGAGCAGTTGAAAGTGCTCCTGACCGCGTTGATGCGCTGAGGCGTACGCCGGCGTCTCACCCGTCCAGCAACCGCAGCGCCTCCCGCACCGACAGTCGGGAGAGGCCCGGATGGTCGGCCACGAACCCGCGTACCCACTCCGGATCCGTCTTCGAGTGCTGCCGCAGCGCCCACCCGATGCCCTTGCGCGCAAAGAAGTCGGGGTCGTCGATGCTCCCCTCGATCGCGTACGCCAGCAGTTCCGCGTCCGTCTCACCTTTGCGATCGAGTTGGCTGAGGATCGCGACACGGCGGAGCCAGAGATTCTCCTCGCGCGACCAGCCTCGGAGCACCGGCGTGACCGCCGCCGGGTCGGCGGACAGGGCCCGACCGACCAGGTGAGCGGTCTCATCGCAGAGATCCCACCACTGACCGGTGAGCACGAGATGGCGGTAGAGGTCGAGGGAATCCGGGTCGGCGGCGAAGGCCCGATGGCGGGGAGCCCGCGCGAGCGCGAGGGCGGCGTACTTCTCCTCCCGCCACGCCGCCCCGTCCCACAGCGAGCGAATCGTGGCGACCCAGGCGGTGTGTTCGGTGGAGGCGCCATGGGTACGCAGCAGAGCCCCCGTCAGCTTCCTCACCTCCGGCACGGGCACGCCACGGAAGGGCAGAGCCGATTTCATGTACCTCTGCTGCGACCCGGCGCGCTCCGGATCCCTCCTGTCGGCCAGCGCCCGGCGGATCGCCTCGACGAAGTCGTCGATCCTCGGATCCGGCGCTGTCCCCATGTTTCCTCGCTAACTCGCCCACTCACTGCGATAGAACATCTGCGCCCACCACAGCATCACGACGACGGAAACGACGATCCACGTGACCCGACCCACCCGCTGGAGGACGTGACCGGCCTTCGACGTCGTCTGCCTGGTCATCAACTCCGCCGCGATGAGCCAGACGGGGAACCAGAGAAGCACCGCCCGGTTGACCGACATCAACCACTCCGACAGGGAGAACGCCACCAGTTGCACGGCGATCCACGAGAGCTCGGCCCACTGGCGCCGCCGCCACAGCCAGCCAACCGCGATCAGCCCGACTGCAAACGACACGAGCTCGAAGGTGAACACGGTGTCCCAGCCCGGACGGTCGTCATAGGCGGGGCCGGCGATCACCCCGATCGTCCGCATGATCGAGTCGGTCGGCAGCGCCCAGGCGCGCGCCCAGCCGGCCTGCTGGGCGTCGGCCCAGGCGGTCCACGACCCGGTGCGCACGAACAGATAGACGAGATAGGCCAGGACCGTCGCTGCCGGGATCAGCAGCCAGACCGCCCGCCGCAGCCAAGCGCCGATCCGCCCACCCAGGGTCGTCCCGTCCGGCATGGGGCGCGTGAGGATCATGACGCCGAGCGCCCCGACGAGAAACACGCCCGAAACCCGGAAGGAGCAGGCAGCTGCCGCGAGGAGTGCAGCCGCCAGCCAGCGGTCCTCCTTGGCGAAGGCCCAGGCCCAGAACGCGGAGGCACAGAACAGCGCCTCCGTATAGGGCAGGAACCCGAACACCGCCGTCGGCGCGATCAGCCACAGCCCCGCCGCCCAGGTCCCGATGGTGGGTCCGCCGAGGCGATAGAGCCCTGCGGCGGCGACCACGGAGGCCACCGCGGACAGGACGAGGCCCACCATCTCCCCGGGCAGGCCCACGGCCATGAACGGAGCCAAGAGGAGCGGCAGGCCGGGGAAGAAGGCCATGCGCTTGCTGTCGTCGCCGGTGATCTCATAGCCGTCCCGTGCGATGCCGAGAAAGTGCTGCACATCCCAGTGGCTGACGGCTTGACTGAAAGTGGTCGCACCGTCGGCACGCACGACGATCACCAGCGCCATGGACAACAACGCGAGTCGGCTGACCACCCACACCCACGCGATCCAACGGTTCATCGCGCGACGTCCTCCGGTTCTGCGGTGAGCGGCTCATCGGAGTCGCCTCGCTGCCCCTGGGTGGCTGGTTGTTCATCAGTGGTTGTACGCCGACCCCACCGCACATCCGGTGCACCGTCCAGGACCCCGCCGGAGGGGTCATCGACGTAACCGCGCCCAGCGGCGGTCGCCCGCACCAGATCGTGCTCGGGACGCAGGACATCGCGCACGACCATCGCCGCAACCCAGGCCTGCGTACACATCCGCAGGATGGTCGCAGCCCAGAAGACCGTGTCGGGTCCGCCGTCCCCCGGACCGAGATAGCCGCCCAGGTGACCCCAGATGGCCAGGACATAGAGCCACTCGCCGATCGTGAAGATGATCCATTCCCGCCACCGGGGCCGGGAGAGCGCGAGGAAGGGGAGCATCCACAGGACGTATTGGGGCGAATAGACCTTGTTGGTGAGCATGAAGGCAACCAGGACCAGGAAGAACACCTGCCCCAGCCGCGGACGCTGCGGAGCCAGAACGATCAGCGCGGCGATGCCCAGGCACAGCAGGGCGAACAGGCCGGTCGACATCAGGTTGAGGTTGCTGAGGGGAGTGCCGTTGAGGACGAAGAGATACCACAGCGAACCGAAATCGCCCTCCCGGTCGGAGTTGAAGGCCCAGAACGCGACCCACTCGTCCCAGGCGAGGATCATCGCCGGCAGGTTCGGCAACAGCCACCCGACGACGAACAGGGCGAGGGTCTGGCCGAACGCCTTCATCCTGCCGCTGCGCAGGCACAGGAACAGCAACGGCCCCAGCAGGAAGCCGGCATAGAGCTTGGCCGCCATGGCCAGTCCCCACAGCAGGCCGGCCCAAGCCGGTCGGCCACGAGCCCAGAACAGCACCCCGAGCGCCGTCAGCGCCAGTGGGAGCATGTCCCAGTTGATGAGTCCGGTGAGCACTACACAGGGGGAGGCAACGAGCATGAGGGCGTCCCAACCGCGGCCTCGTGCACTGCCCAGGTGGGCAAAGATCGTGACCAGCCACAGGACGAACAGCACGACCATGTTGACCGAATAGAACAGGTTGGTCGCCGCGATCCGTTCGATGTCCGCAAGGTCCGCCCCCACCGGTGCCCCGAGTGCGACCGTGATCAAGCGGTTCAGCTCGATGAGCCAGCCCGTGAGCACCGGGTATTCGAGGACCGGATAGTCCCCACTGTCCAGATAGGGCGTGTTGCCGGAGATGAGCCCGCGGGAACCGAACAGCACGGGGATGTCCGAATAGCAGCGCTCCCGGAAGTGGTCCGGCACGATTCCCGGCTCGAGCTGCCGGCAGGGATGCTGCCGGACGACCGCGAGCATCCAGATAATCGTGCCGAACAGGATCGCGACCGTCCGCGGGGTGAACCAAGGGGGCGCGGAGCGCGTGTGACGACCCCATGGGCCGCCCACGACGCGGACCATCGATCGCACGAAGTGCTCCACCGGACGATCAGCCACCAGTTCCTCCACAAAAAGTCGGACTGGTTCGTCAGCCTAGTGGGCCCCGCCGACAGGTTTGGAAGCCGATCAGCCGCCCTGTTCCGGTGCCCCGCCGGCACCGGAGACATTGCGCGGAGTCGGTCCGGTGCCCGGCGTGGCCGGCTGGGTCGTCGGGGGGGCTGTGGTGGTGGTCGTCGGCGCCGGCGTCGGTTCACCCGTTGACTCGGTGGTCTCGGTCGCCTCCGGAGTGGGCTCGGGCGTCGGCGCCGTCGTCGTGGGCGCCGCCGTTGTCGGCGCCTGCGTGGTGGGAGCCTGCGTCGGGCGGGGTTGAATCGTGCCCCGAGAGGTGTTCCGGTTCACGAACGCCGGACCATCGAACTGCAGGACGGGCTGCCCCTTCGTCGCGACCTGCATGTATTCCGACCACACCATCGCCGGATAGGTGCCGCCGAAGAACGTCGAGTCGCCGGGCCGGCGGTACGCGTGCAGGCCGCCCATGCCGTCATCGCCCGCCACGAACATCACCGACGTGGAGACCTGCTTGGTATAGGCCACGAACCAGGCCGAGATGATGTCGTTCTTGAGGCCGGCGGTACCGGTCTTGCCTGCGATGGGTCGGCCCAGCGCGGCCACTCGGCTGCCTGTGCCGCCCTCGACCACGTTCCGCATCGCATAGGTCACGTCGCGCGCAACCCCGGGTTCGAAGGCCTGGGTGCCCTCGGTGTCGGCCTTGTAGATCGTCCGGCCCTCGCCGTCCAACACCTCGCGAACGATGTGGGGCGGGATGGCCCGGCCGTTGTTGGCAAAGGTGCTGTAGCCGGCCGCCATGTGCAGGGGCGACACCTCGGCGATGCCGAGCGCGATCCGGCTGGTCTTGGTGTCCCAGCCGGCCCCTCGCGGCACACCCGCGTCCTCCGCGGCCTGCGCGATCTTCTCCCCGCCGTCCTTCATCTGCATCGTCATGTCCACGAACGCGGTGTTGATGGACTTGGCGGTCGCCTCGATCAGGTTGACGGCCGCGCCGTACTGCGCACCGTTCTGGTTGCGCGAAACCACGGTGTCACCCCGCGGCAGGAACGTGTTGCCGGAGAAGGTGTTGTAGAGGTTGAAGCCGTCACGCAGACCGGCCGCCAAGGCGAACGTCTTGAAGGCCGAGGCCGACTGGCGCGGGGTAGTGGCCCAGTTCCGGTTGTTCTCGACGAAGTCCTTGCCGCCATAGAGCGCGATGATCTCACCGGTCTCGTTGTCGATCGAGGCGATGGCCACGTGCAGTTTGTCGGGGTCCTGCGGTGTCGGAGCATTCTCCGCGGAGAGCTCCGTGTACTTCTGTGCCGTCGCAACGGCCGCCTTCTGGGCCTCCGGATTGATGGTGGTGATGATCCGCAGACCGCCGCCGGAGATCTGGGTCTCGGAGAAGCCCTTGGTCGCGAGCTCGTTCTCGACCATCTTCATGAGATAGCCATTGGGCCCGGAATATCGCCGGTTGAGGGGGACCTCCGGGAAGGAGGGCAGTTCCTTCCGGTACTCGGCCTCCTGCTCCCGTGTGATCGTGCCCATTTCCGCCATGCCGTCGAGCACATACTGATAGCGGACCATGATCCGTTCCCGGTTCTCGGGCTCCGAGGGGTTGTAGGCGGCCGGGTTGTTGAGGACCGTGGCCAGGAACGCGGACTGGGGGACGGTGAGATCTTGGGCGTCAACGTTGAAGTACGCCTTCGCCGCCGCCTGGATGCCATAGGCCCCGCGGCCGAAGTAGATGGTGTTGAGGTAGCCCTCGAGGATCTGCTCCTTCGACGTCTCGCGACCCATCTTGACCGCGAGGAACAGCTCCTTGAACTTCCGCTCGAACGTGCGCTCGGAGTTCAGATAGAGGATCTTGATGTATTGCTGCGTGATCGTCGAGCCACCCTGCATCTCGCCACCGCCGGCGATCTTGATGGCCGCGCGGATCATGCCGGTGACGGAGATGCCGCGGTCACTCCAGAAGGTCCGGTTCTCGGCCGCGATCGCCGCGTCCTTCATGGTCTGCGGCATCTCGTCGAAGGGGATCGACTGTCGGTTCTGGATGGCGAAGTTGCCCATCGGGGACCCGTCGGCGAAGCTCACGAACGAGGTGTTCGCCTGAAAATCGGCGTTCGGGTCCGGGATCTCCGTCGTCGAATAGATGACGCCCACGCCGACCACTCCGGCGATCATGGCCAGCAGCACCGCGACGGTGGTGCCCTTGAGGATGCGTACGCCCCATCGACGAACGGGACTCACCTTCTTCTTGTCCTTCCGGGCAGGCTGGCGCTGGCCCTGGGCAGAGCCCGACCGGGACTGGGTCTCGATCTTGTTGGTGGGTACGTCATGCTCAGAGCGATCAGCCATGGATGTCCTCGACGGTTGACGGTTCGGCTCGGAGGCGCGCAGGGCGCGTGCCCGAGCAGGGGAAGCAGGGGGCCGTGGTGCTGCCCTTCAATCGATCCCTCGACCGAGGGGCGCACAATGTCAAGGGTACGCCGCGAGACGGAACTATACGGGATCCCGTTCCGTCTCAGGATGGATCGACTGCCGTCGTGTGCTGGCACGATGGGCGACCGATTCGCCGAAGTCCGACGAACTCTGCAGGGAGATCATCGATGAGTTGGGGCAGCTACACCCCGCACACCGGGGCCGGGGACGGGGACTGGGACCGCGTCCATCCGAATCGACCGGGACGACCCGACTATGAGGCCGCGGAGCCCAGCGGTTTCGTCACCAACGATCCCTATGCGCCCCCGTCCTACAACGAAGCGGGCAGTTCCCGGGGCGCCGGCCATGCGTACTATCAACCCCCTTATCAGCAGCCGAGGGTGGCGTACGGCCCCGTCGTCTACAGCTACAGCACCGCCCACCCGCCGCGACCCAGCGTTGGGCCCGTCGAGGCACTCACGCTGTTCTTCAAGAACTACGCCAACTTCTATGGCCGCGCATCGCGCACCGAATTCTGGTGGATGGCCCTCTGGGGCGGCCTCTTCACACTCGTGCCTGTCATCACGATCATCGGCGCAATCCTGGTGGACCCCAATGCGTCGGACCCGCCCGCGTTTCTGATCCCGACGCTGCTCGCGTGGGCGGTCGTGGCACTCGGCACGCTGCTTCCCAACCTTTCGTTGCAGGTACGCCGACTCCACGATGCCGGCTTCTCCGGGCTGTTCACTCTCATCGGCTACCTCGTGCCGTACGTCGGTTGGGTGGCGCCCATGGTCATGTCATTCTTCCCCTCCACCCCGAACGGCCTCCGCTACGACAATCCGGACGGCTCCCAGCCAGCCGTCGACTGACCAACCAAAAATCTGATTTCCGTCATCCGAGCGTGAGAATAGTCACTCTCGGTGAGCAACGGGTCCAGCCGGGGCACCCGGCAAGGACGAAGAAGAACCAGCACACATTCCCCCCAGGAGCAACACCATGAGTTACGGCAACAACGATTACGGCCAGGGTCAGAACCCGAATGCCCAGGGCGGTTACGGCCAGAGCGGTCAGAGCGGCTACGGGCAGGGCGGTGGCTACGGCCAGCAGACCGACTACGGCCAGGGCGGTGGCTACGGCCAGCAGAACCGACTACGGCCAGGGCGGCGGCTACGGCCAGCAGTCCGCATCGGACCCCTATTCCCAGCCGTCCGCACCGGACGCGTACAGCCAGCCCTCGGCACCGAACGCGTACGGACAGAGCAACTATCAGCAGCCCGGCTATGAACCGCAGGGGTACGCCCAGCCCGGCTATGGTGCACCCGCCCACGGCCAGCCGGCATACGGTCAACAGGCCTACGCCATGCAGCCCTACGCCGGCGGCTATGACGAGGCCCACCCGCCGCGCCCGTCAGTGGGTTTCGTGGATGCCATCAAGTTGATGTTCAAGAACTACGCCAACTTCTATGGCCGCTCGAGCAAGAGCGAGTTCTGGTGGGCCTACCTCGCCTACATGGTCGCCTTCTCCGTCCCCTACATCCTCGCTGTCATTATCGGTGGCGGTCTGGGCTCGGCGGGCGCCGAGGGTGCGGCCGGCGTGGTCGGCGGTCTGTTCGGCCTGATCGCCCTCGTCATTCTTCTCGGTTCGGCGGTCCCGCTGCTGGCCAACATGGTTCGTCGTCTGCACGACACGGGCCGTTCGGGCTGGTACTACTTCATGTCCCTCATCCCGCTCGCCGGTCCGATCATCCTGCTCGTCATGCTCGCCGGCGACTCCAGGCCCGAGGGTGTCCGCTTCGACAACCCGGATGGCACGCAGCCCGTCTCCCAGCCCTGATCCTGATCTCCAGCGATTCACACAGGGGCGTCACCGGCCGGTGGCGCCCCTGGCGCATGTCCAACAGGAATGCCCCGACGAACCCTCAACTTGTCAACGGGGCGTGCGACACCTAATCTGGTTCATCGCTCGGGGCTATGGCGCAATTGGTAGCGCACCTGCTTTGCAAGCAGGGGGTTAGGGGTTCGAGTCCCCTTAGCTCCACTCATTGAGTCACCGTCCGTTCCGGATCGCGGGATGTCCCCAACGGGTGTCAGACTGGAAGCCCGACTTCCGGGAGACACCATGCAGATTCTTGACACCCTTGACACCGCCCGGGCCTTGGGCGAGATGGGCGTCGGCCGTGCCTTCATCGGTTTTCACGCACACGTGCGGAAGGATCCACTTGCGCAGCTGTTCACCCGCAAGGGGCGACGCGATCCCTATGCGATCTATGAACGCATCCGCGCCCTCGGCCCCTTCCCCACCTCCAGTTTCAACAGCATCGTGCTCGTGGATCATGCGCGCTGCCACCAGGTCCTGCGCAGCCGGGACTTCGGTGTGGGCGGAATCCCGTCCCCCTCGCGGGCGGTCGATCTGTCGCTGCTGATCCTCGACCCGCCGGATCACACCCGACTGCGCCGGTTGATCAGCGGAGCCTTCGCCCCCAGCCGGATGCGCGCACAGGAGGAACGCATCCAGCAGGCGTCCGATCGGCTCGTGGAGGCTCTGGCGACGCAGCTGACCCATGGCCCGGTGGATGCGATCCGGGAATACGCCAAGCCCTTGCCCATCGTCATGATCGCCGCACTCATGGGCATCCCGGACGCAGAGCTGCCGGCGCTGGGGCGACACGGTGATGCGATCGGCGGTGTGCTCGATGGTCTGCAGTCGGTGCGGCACTATCGGGACGTGGCCGTCGCCCAACGCGACCTCCGGGCATTGTTCCACCGGCTGGCCGGCCGAAGCCGCCACAACCCCGGCTCCGATGTGATCAGCGATCTCGTCTCCGCTCTCGACCGCGGGGAGCTGTCGACGACAGAGTTCGAGTCCCTCTGCAGCCTGCTGCTGGTGGCAGGCTTCGAGACGACCGTCAACCTCATCGGCAATGCGCTGTCGGCTCTGTTGGCCCGCCCGGAGCTGTGGCATCGGGTTGTGGATGATCCCGCGTTGGTCGACCGGGTGGTCGACGAGACGCTCCGCTGGGACTCACCGGTGCAGGCGACCGTCCGAGCGGCACTGACCGATGTCGAGCTCGACGGACATCAGCTCAAGCGGGGCCAGCTGGTGTCCGTGCTGATCGGGGCAGCCAATCGGGATCCCGAGGTATTCGGGCATCCGGCCGACTTCGACATCGATCGCCCGAATGCCGGCGATCATCTGTCGTTCGGCCAAGGCCTCCACCACTGCGTCGGGCGCCCGCTCGCGATGCTCGAGGGGCGGATCGCCCTGCGCACGCTCCTCACCCGACTCCCCCAGCTCAAACCGGCCGGACTGCCCACGGACGCCGACAGCTATATTCTCCGCGGCCGCGCGACTCTGCCGGTCCGCATCTGAGTCGGTCCCACAATCTCGGAACGTCCTTTCGTGTCGGCAGGGCTCGCGGTGCCAACCAGCTCCGACCTGGGGGTCAACCCGGCGATGGATGGGCACGCCATCCGGGTTTCCCTCATGGACATCCTTCCGTAGGTTGGGTCAACCCTGCGGAGTCTCGGCCGTAGACACAGCTGGAATCCCCTCGACTCCCGGGATCCCGCTGAAATTCGCAGAAAGTGACGTCACAACGGCCGTTTCTCGGCGCGTCGCCCGCGAATTGCGCGTTTGTGCCGTCACTTTCTGCGTTCTTGTGCCGCACCCGCTCGCCGGACACCGGGTCCGCTCCGGCACGATCGGACCATGACGCAGACATCGCAGCACCCGAAAGTCGGCTTCATCGGGGCCTCCGGGCTCATGGGGCACGGCATGGCGAAGAACTTGCTCCTCAAGGGGTTTCCGCTGGCATACACGGTGAATCGCACCGAGCCAGCGGGCCTCGACGATCTCGGCGCGACCAGGGCCACCGACAACGCAGAGCTGGGTCGCACGTGCCACGTGGTCTTCCTCTGCATCACCGCGGCTCCCGATGTGGAGGCGTCCGTCAGCGGCGAGGGCGGCCTGCTCACCGATCCGAAGGACGGGCTCATCATCATCGACTCATCGACCAGCGAGCCCATGGTGACCAAGCGTCTTGCCGAGCTGAGCGCTGACAAGGGGGTGCGCTTCGTTGACGCACCCCTCACCCGCGGTCCCGCCGAGGCCGAGGCCGGGACGCTCAACATGCTGGTCGGCGCGGACGACGAGACACTGGCAGCGGTCCGCCCCCTGCTCGAGGCCTGTTCCGAGAACATCATCCACGCCGGCCCGACGGGCGCCGGCCACACCGTCAAGCTGCTCAACAACTTCGTCGTGATGGCCCAGGCCAGCGCGCTGGCCGAGGCGTTCGCGGTGGCCACCAAGGCAGGCGCGGACCCACAGAAGCTGGTGGACATCCTGTCCATCGGGATCTGCAACAACCCGCTGCTGCACCTGATCGAGCAGACGCTCGACGGGAACCACGAGGCGATGGTGTTCGAGTTGGACAACGCGCGCAAGGACGTGCGCTATTACACCCGGCTCGCGGGCGACCTGGGGCACCCGACGGTGGTCGGGGACGGAGTCCACGAGGCCTTCAGCGTGGCGAGTGCGCTCGGGTTCGGCTCCGAGTATGTGCCCTCGCTGGTCAAAGCAGCGGAGAAATTGGCGGGCACACCGATCGGGCGTGGCTCGGTTTAGCGATCGACGCCAGCGCAGTGCCAGGATTGGCATCCAGTTTCGATGGAGGGCCCGCGACTGGGCGGTTTGCAGGCGCGCCCCCAACCTGGGTGCCAATCCTGGTTGATCCCGCTGGCGATACCGCTCTCTAGAGCTCTCTAATCAGGAATCAAGACTCGCGGATATGACGCCAGCGGCCGGCAGCGAGCCGGCGTGCTCCAATGCCTTCCCATCGAGTCGATAGGTCGTCCACTCGTCCATCGGGCTGGCGCCGAGGCTGTGATAAAAGTCGATCGCGGGAGTGTTCCAGTTGAGCACGCACCATTCGAGGCGGGTCCAACCGTTCCGCACGCAAAGTTCCGCGAGCCCCAGCAGCATCTCCTTGCCCAGGCCGGTGCCCCGATGGGCGGGCTGGACATACAGGTCTTCCAACCACATCCCCGGGACGCCTTCCCAGGTGGAAAAGGTGAGGTAATACAGGGCGAGGCCCACGACGGCTCCGTCGATCTCGGCGACGTGGGCATACGCGACGGGCCTGCCGTCCTCGGGGAACAGCGCCCGGCGATAGCCCTCGACGGTGCCCTTGGTGGCGTCCGGCTCGCGCTCATAGGTTGCCAATTCCTGAACGAGCCCGAGGATCGCCGGAATGTCATCGGGGGTGACTTCGCGGATGGTCACAATGGTCCTTTCTGGCGGTGCCCGGGGCAGCCTAAACCCGGCCACCGGTCTCAGACCGCCCCGTCCCCCTTCACACACACCTGGGAAGTCGCCTAAGTTGGCACCAGACACAGGCTCGCGCGGCGTTGCGCGCCGATCGCGAGCGCACCGATCGGGAGGTTATTCATGTCCGACAACCCCGCAGCCGACGCTGTTCTCAATCTCGTCAAGCAGCAGCACGACGTCCTCGAGAAGATGCTCAAGAACGTTGCTGACGCCGGCGAAGCCCAGCGCAAGGCCGCCATGGGCAGCCTCGAGCGTTTCCTCAGCGCCCACGAAGCCGCTGAAGAGGCCTATCTGGAGCAGGCCACCAAGAACCTCGACAACATGCAGGGCTGGGTCGAGAAGCTCACCGAGCTCGACTACACCTCGCCGGACTTCGTCAAGCAGTTCGGCGACTTCCAGAAGGCCCTCATGAACCACACGCAGACGGAGATCAGCCACACGATCCCGAAGGCCCTCAAGGACATGACCCAGGCCCAGATCGACTTGGTCCAGGCCGCTTTCGAGCGCGTCAACCAGACCGCCGAGGACGTCCAGTGATCGACCGGTGAACTGCTCGGGCCTCAGGCCCAGCTGATCACCACATCCTGACGCCACTTGTCGAGGAACCCGGTTGGATCCTCCACGAGGGCGTCACCGCGGTTCCACAGCGCAAGATAGAGCGCGACTGCTGGACCGCGCAGAAGAACGTCCGGGGAGTCCGCCGCACCGATCTCGGTGATGGTGGGCTCCCCGCTGACATTCAAGGTCCATGCGGCATCGCTGTCCGCGGCCTCGACCACCACCACGGTGGGCTGCGGGGAACGCAGCTGCCCGATGCGTTTGCGGGGGATGAACCCGCGCAGCAGTTCGTCCAGACCATCCACGGCCACGGGCGGCTTCAGCCACGTCTCGGTGGGCTGTGGCGGCCGACCGAGCCGGGCCGCCATCGCATCGACCGCGTGAATCGCGGTCTCGTGGGCCTGTCTCCGCGCCCACCCCACCCGCGGGCTGTCACCGGTGCGGAGGAAGAACGGCACATCCAGATCCGCCGGGACGCTCCCGAGCACGTGCAGCAGCTCAGCCCAGCCCTCGTCGAACCAGTCGAGCAGATCCTTGGCCTTGCGCCCCGCCTTGTGATGGGCCTTGCCGTCGCCCATCCCCCGGCCGTCCAGCACGTCGACCGCCCAGCGGTGAACCATCCCCTGATGGATGACCAGATCCTTCACGGTCCAGCCCGGGCAGGTCGGCACCTTCGCGTCGAGGCCGGCGCTCATCGCATTGGCCCGCAGCACTGTCCCGGCCAGGCCGAGCGCTTCGCCATAGTCCTCGTACTCCATGCCCACACCCTAGAACCGCCCCTCGCCGACGGCGGTCAGAACCTCCGACCAGTCCTCAATCGGCCGATCTAAAGCTCTCTAGGAAAGGAGAAAGATTGCCGGATAGGACAGCAGTGGTGTTCTGTCGGCAGCGGGTTAGACTGGGGAATCCACGGGAGTCCGGGGCACCGGGCTGAGAGGAAGGTCAGACCTTCGACCGTCGAACCTGCTGGATCATGCCAGCAAGGGAGACTCTTTCCTCCGATCACCGCGATCGGATCACCCGTGCCCAGATCTTTTCTCGGAAAGGGGCACCACCACAATGGCCACCACACCTGGCACATCCATTGAAGACGTCACACGGCCCACCACCACCGGTCGCCTGCAATGGCGCGTCGTGGACATCGTCGTTGCCGCGGTCCTCGGCGTCGCGTGCGGACTGATTTTCGTGGCGTGGAATTCGGTGGGGTACGCGGGCTTCCAGGCCATGGACGCCCTCACCCCCGGTCTCGGTGGGCTGTTCGCCGGGGTCTGGTTCCTCGCCGGCCCGCTTGGCGCGCTGATCATCCGCAAGCCGGGCGCCGCGCTGCTCGTCGAAATGCTCGCCGGCTTCGTCTCCATGGCGATCGGCAACCAGTGGGGCTGGACGACGATGTATTCGGCGTTCGCCCAGGGTCTCGGTGCCGAGCTGATCTTCCTGATCTTCGCCTATCGACGATTCAACATCGGTGTGGGCGTGCTCGCGGGCATCGGCGCCGGGATCGGGGCCGCCGTCATCGAGTTCATCCTCGGCAACTGGGCCAAGTCGCTCGAGTTCAACGTGATCTATGGCGTCTGCCTCATGATCTCCGGCGCGGTCCTCGCGGGTCTGCTCGGCTGGATCCTCATGCGTGCGCTCGCGCGGGCCGGGGCACTCGACAGGTTCGCCGCGGGCCGGGAGGCCCGCCAGACCGCCTGACGTGCGGGTCGAGATCGACGGCTGGGGCTGGCGCCACGCCGCCCGCTCGTCATGGGCCGTCCGCGACGTGACGTTCACGGTCGAACCCGGTGAACGGGTCCTGCTGCTGGGCGCCTCCGGTTCGGGCAAGAGCACATTGCTCCATGCCGTGGCCGGGGTGCTCGGCGGTGCCGATGAAGGGGACGAAGCCGGCCGCATGCTCATCGACGGCCAGCACCCGACACGGCGCAGGGGCGAGGTCGGCCTCGTCCTCCAGGACCCCCAGGCAGCCGTCGTGCTCGCCCGGGTCGGCGACGACGTGGCGTTCGGGTTGGAGAACCTCGGCGTCCCCCGGGGCGAGATCTGGCCCCGCGTACGTGCGTCCCTCGACGCCGTGGGGCTCGACCAACTGGCCCTCGACCACTCCACGTCGGCCCTGTCCGGAGGGCAACAACAGCGGTTGGCGATCGCGGGAGCGCTCGCGATGCGTACTCCTCTGCTCCTTCTCGACGAACCCACCGCCAACCTCGACCCCGTCGGGATCGCGGAGGTGCACGACGCCGTCGATGCGCTCGACCGGGACACGACGCTGATCATCGTCGAGCACCGCGTGGACACCTGGGTCGACATCGTCGATCGGGTGATTGTCCTCGACCGGGACGCCGGGCTGCTCGCCGATGGGCCGCCGGGCGAGGTCTTCGCGGCGCATCGCGACACGCTGCTCGACGCCGGGGTCTGGGTGCCGGGCGGGATCCTCCCGGAGCTCGGCATCCCCGCCCCGGGGCGGGGCGAGGACCTGTTGGTGGCGGAGGAGTTGGCGATCGGGTACGCGGAGTCCGCGCCCGTCCGGACCGGGCTCAACGTCCGGTTGCCCGCCGCGACCTCAACCGTGATCACCGGTCCGAACGGCGCGGGCAAGACCACGCTGGCGCTGACGCTGGCGGGTTTGATGCCGCGGCTCGGCGGCACCATCCGCACGACGACGTCCCTGCAGCCACCACCGCGGCGGCGGCGCTTCGGGCGTACGCCGGTCGCCCACGACCCCACCACCTGGCGCTCCCGCGACCTGTTGACACGCATCGGAACCGTGTTCCAGCACCCCGAACACCAGTTCGTGGCGCCGACGGTGCGCGATGAGCTCGCGGTGGGCCTGCGGGCCCTCGACTGGGAACGCGAGCGGGTGGACGAGCGGGTCGAGGAGCTGCTCGAGTTGCTGCACCTCGGCAAGCTGGCCGCGGCCAACCCGTTCAGCCTGTCCGGGGGTGAGAAGCGACGCCTGAGCGTCGGCACCGTGCTCGCCACCGGACCGCGGTTGATCTTCCTGGACGAGCCGACGTTCGGTCAGGACCGGCGCACCTGGATCGATCTCGTCCGCCTCATCGCCCGGATCCTCGGTGAGGGACGTGCCGTGGTCTCGGTGACCCACGATGCGAACTTTCTCGACGTGCTGGCACAACAACGGATCGAGGTGGGGGCATGACCCAGTCCGGGACCCTGCTGGACCAACTCAATCCCGTCACCCGGATCGCCATCGCGATCGTCCTCTCGACGCCGCTGATCATCACCCTCGACTGGCTGAGCGCCGGGGTTGCGCTGGTCCTGGTGATCGCGACCGCGCTGGTGATCGGCTTCTCCGCCAGCCAGGTGGCAAAGCGGCTCGGGCTGCTGCTGATCGTCGCGGCCATCGCCGGTGTCTCCATGGCGCTGTACGGCGAGCAAGGCGGGCAGACCTGGTTCCGCTGGCTGCTGATCCACGTCACCGACAACTCGTTGTGGCTCGCGCTGGCCGTGGTGCTGCGCGTCCTCGCGCTCGGGCTCTCGGCCCTGCTGCTGTTCGGGGACGTTGACCCCACCGATCTGGCGGACGGGCTGGCACAGGTCGCCCGCCTTCCGGCCCGTTTCGTGCTGGGCAGCCTCGCCGGCATTCGCATGCTCGGTCTCTTCACCGACGACTGGCGTACGCTCGGACTGGCGCGACGGGCCCGGGGCCTCGGCGACACCGGACGGATCCGGCGCTGGCTGTCGATGGCGTTCGCCCTGCTCGTGCTCGCGATCCGCCGCGGCAGCCGCCTTGCGACGGCGATGGAAGCCAAGGGATTCGGTGGCACCGGGCCCGATGCGCCGGTGCGGACCTGGGCCCGGCCGTCCCGGCTGGGGCGCGCCGATGCCGTGGGCGTCCTCACCGCCGCAGTGCTCGTCACAATCGCGGTGGCTTTTTCCGTGCGTTTCGGCACCTTCTATTGGGTGGGATCATGACAATGTCCCATAACCATTGCCAAGCGGGATCGCGTGCTTCTCGGAGCGTGATCCCCCCGCATCCAGTGAATGAGCCCCTGCATTGTTCGACGAGAACCTCTTCATGGCACCCGGCGCCAGTTTCGACGGCCTGCTGGATCTGCTGATCCCTGCCCTGACGCGGACGGATGAGCCTTTTGTCGTGTTGATCGACGGGGGGTCCGGGTCGGGAAAGACCACCTTGGCCGTCGCTCTGCAAACCAGCCTCGTTGTCCTCCGGACACCTGCACAGTTGGTCTCCCTCGACCACTGTTATCCCGGGTGGGACGGACTCGCCGCCGGTTCGCACATGGTGGTCGACGACATGCTGGATCCGGACGCACCGGGCTATCGACGGTGGAATTGGCAGAAATCGGAGCCGGCGGAATGGGTCGAGCTGGACTCCGACCGGCCGCTCATCATCGAGGGCTGCGGTGCCCTCACCCCGCTCAATGCGGCGTACGCATCACTGGGCATCTGGGTCCACCGCGATCCTGAGGACCGGAAGGAAGCCGCGCTGCGACGCGACCGAGGGGCATTCGAACCCTATTGGGACCGCTGGGCGGCGCAGGAACACCGGCATTGGGCGGCTCATCGGCCCTGGAATCTCGCAGGCCTAGTTTGTGTCGTCGGCCCCGGGTAAATTGCCCGGCAGAAAGGGGGCAAGGATGACCCAGTACGCACTGAACAAGTGCATTTTCGACCACCTCCGTCGGCTCGAGAACCCGGATGACAACAGAGCGCCCGATGACATCGTCACCGCGGGCTATGTTCTGGACGCCGCCGAGCTGGCCGCGGTCGACAACGGCGACGTAGCCGCATTCCACGACCTGGGGGTGCACCCCGTGCTCATCAATGGCTATTGCCGCGCGAATGGCTGGAAGCGTGCGGATTACAAGCAACTCTTCCGGGCCGATCAGATTGCGGCAGCCGAAGCAACCGAGGGGGTCCGATGGCAGAAATCGTGATGGGGTTCAGCGCGTCACATGCCCCGATGATGTCCGCAGACCCGACATCCGCGCCGGCCGACATGGCCGACCGGTTCTTCGGGGCGCTGAAGAATGTCCAGAACCGGATCCTCGATTCCGGGGTCGAGGCGCTGGTGATGCTTTCCGGTGAGCACTTCACCAACTTCTTCCTCGACAACCTCCCCCAGGTGTGCGTCGGGGTGGGCGAATCCAACCTCGGTCCGGTCGAGAAATGGCTCGGGATCGAACGCGTCGAGGTGCCCGGTCACCCGGGCCTTGCCAACGCGATCCTCGCCGGGACGATCGAGCGGGGGCACATGCCCTCGCTGTCCCATCGCCTCGTGATCGACCACGGCTTCATGACCGTCTACAACGAGATCGCACCCAAGGCCGATCTGCCGCTGATCCCGATCGTCATGAACTGCACGACTCCACCGCTGATGACGTTGCAGCACTGCTATGACTTCGGTGTCTCCGTGGGCGAGGCCATCCGGGCGTTCGACGGTGCCGGCAAGGTCGCGATCTGCGGTGCGGGAGCCCTCTCCCACTTCGTCGGTGAGCCGCGGGTGGGCGATATCGACCAGGACTTCGACCGCTGGTTCCTCTCGATGCTCGAGGAGGACTGCCCCGACGAACTGCTCAGCATCGGCAACGATGAGCTGATGAAGGGCGGCAACGGCACCGGCGAGGTCCGGGCCTGGGTGGCCGTCGCCGGTGCCATGAAGGGCTCGAAGACCACGGCGCTCGCCTATGAACCCATCTATGAGTGGATCAACGGCATGGGCGTGGTCCTCCACGAACCGAAGGTGGCGTGATGGCGGCCGCGGCCCACGGTGATCCCGTGGTCGATATCCATGCCCACGCCATGCCCATGCCGCTGCTCCAGTGGCTGGAGTCCGAGGGTCTGGCCGATCTGTCCCGGGTGGAGAACGACGGCGTGGTCATCCTCGACACCAGGGTCAGCGGAGTGGGGCCGGGCGCTCCACTGCCCCTGGCCCGGCCGATGTATGACGTGGACCTCCGGCTCGCCGACATGGACGAGCAGGGGGTCACCCACCAGGCGATCTCCCTGCCCCCGTTCCTCATGGGGTCCACCTGCCCCGACGAGGATCTCGTCGTCGAACTCGTGCGCCGCGGCAACGAAGCCCTGGCGGACTATGTCGCCGGGTCCGACCGGCTCGTCGGGCTGGTCGGTGTTCCGTTGGGGTTCGTGGAGGGCGAGCGGGAAGTACGCCGGGGGCTCGATCAGCTCGGCATGCCCGGCGCCGCCATCGGTTCCCAGGGGGCCGGCAAGGATCTCGACGATGACGCCAACACCCCCGTGTGGCAGCTGTTGTCCGAGCGGTCGGTGTTCACGTTCCTCCATCCCTCGGCGGTGCCCGCCCCGGCGAGGATGAAGGACTATTGGTTCCCCCAGTTGCTCGGTTATCCCATGGAGACGGCCATCGCGACCTCGCGACTGATCTTCTCCGGACGTCGGGAGGCGCATCCGTTCCCGCTGTGCCTGGCGCACGGCGGTGGTTGCGTACCCTCGGTGCGGCCGCGTCTGCAAATGGGCTGGGAACGCAAGGAGGTGGCGAAGACCACCGAGCGACCGCCTCAGGACCTGTTCAACGAGCTCTATTTCGACACCGCGGTCTTCGACCCCACCGCACTGCAGCGGTTGATCGAGGACGTCGGCGCCGATCATGTGCTCGTGGGCACCGACTATCCGTTCGAGCTGGCCGACCTCAACCCGGTCGCCAGCGTGGGCGAAGTCACCCTCGGCGGCTCGGCCCGCAGCCTGATCCTGGGCCGCACGGCAGCGAAACTGCTGGGTCTCGGGACAGATCACTAGTCCCCGAGCTCGACCGGTGGCCGCTCCAGCGCACCATCGGCCGGGTCGCCGGAGGGCGGCATCGCGAATTCGCGGCGTACGCCCTCACCATCGGCGTGCACCAGCAACACGGTCGCCACATTGCGACGCCCGATCGGGAGCAGGCGGGCCACGAAGTTGTCCCCGTCGCCCGCCTGTTCCAACGTCTCCCTGGTGGCCGTGAGCACGTTGCGGCACACCTCGTCCGTGCACTCCACCCGGCGGTCGTCGATGAGCGCCACCGTCGCGCCTCGTTCCCGCGCCGCTCTCGCCGCCTCGCTCACCTCCCGGGTCGCCAGCCCGCGCCCCCGGATCGCGTCCCGCAGCGCGGCCTCCGTGAGCCGGCATTCGGTACGCTCCGCCGCCGTCAGCTCCTCGCCGCTGGAGATCCTGGCAAGGATCGGTCCGACCTGCCGGGCCAGGCGAGCACGATATTCCCGGCGGGCCTCGGCCTGGGACGCCATGCGGCCGATCTCCTCGAGCGCCGCCGCCTCCTCCTGACGGGCCGTGGCCTCCCTGCGACGCGCTCGGCGCATGACGAACCGATAGACGGTCCCCGCGACCGGTGCGGTCAGCAGCCCCATCTGCTCAACCGCCACGGCCGCGGACAGATCGCGCGTCATGCCCCACAGCACACCCTGGACGATCAGGATCAGGGTCATCGCCCACGCCGTGTGCCAACGCCCGATCATCGCGAGCAGACCCATCATGAACGCCGCGGCCGTGGCCGGCCACAGCGCCGAGAGTTCCCCGACCGGCGGGCTGATCTGAGTGCCGACCAGCGCCATCACGCCGATCCAGCCGAGCGTGGCCACGTCGCCGATGAGCGTCCGGCTCCATCTGGCTGACAGCGGCACTCCCGCGATGACGCCCGACGCCAGCGCGGCGAGCACAACCAACCAGGGCCGGTCATAGGATCCCCAGTTCCCCAGCGTGAGGAGTCCGGCGAAGCCGGCCTGGACCGCGAACCAGCCATAGCCGTTCAACGGCGCGAATGGGGCCCTGCGCGACTTGCGGGGCTTCATGCCGGACTCCAGTGAATCGTCACCGTCGTCCCTCGACCGGGCGCGGAGTCGATCTCAGCCGTCCCACCGGGCAGGGAGTTCATGCGGTGGAGGATGCTCTGCGTCACTCCGAGTCGTTCTCGGATGGTCCCGGTGTCGAAGCCCGGCCCGTCATCGCAGATCTTGATCGTCACGCCGTGATCCCCGATGACCACGCGGCTGCCAGCGGTGGCGTGGCGGACGGTGTTGCGTACGGCCTCCTCCACCGCCGCCTCGATCTCGATCGCCGCCTGCCGGGGAATCTCCGTCTCCTGGCTGATGTCGCCCACGTGAACGGGGATGCCATACCCCGCACAGCGCTGCAGAATCCGATCGATCATCTCCGCAGCCGTCTCCACCTCGTCCTCATCGGGCCGCAGCTGACGGAGGCGACGCTCGACGGTCTCGGCCTGTACGCGAAGTTTGTCGCTCGGCACCCCCTCGGCGCCCGCGGACAGCAACGACAGGACAAAATCGTGGGTGTGCCGGTCGAGCCGGCCGATCTCCTCCTCACGCGCCTGCAGCATCGCCACTTCGGCCTGTTCACGGCCACTGCGCAACAGGACCCGGTTGCCCCGATTGATGTCCCTCAACATCGACAGCACGAGCACGAAATAGAAGCCGGAGTGCAGGAGAGCGAACACGAGCCGGACCAGAGTCGTGTCCCAGCTCGTGACGATGCCGAGGTCGCGCATGACCAGCTCGACGAGAATGCAGTAGAAGAAGAGCGAACACCAGGCAACGGCTCGGGGCATCGTCATGATGGCGCAGACCGCGGCGAGGCCCGGCATGGCATGGATCCAGAAGTCGAGCCGCGAGGACTCGTCGGCGACGGCGACCAGGGGCCACAGCCCGATCGCCACCGGATAGCTCACCGCGGAGACCCAGAGCAGTGTTCGCCCCAGCCGAATCCGATCCATGATGAAGACGACGAGGGCTGCAACCCCCGGCAGCCAGGCGATCGTCGAGACGAGCACCGTCGCCCAGACGGTTTCGGGACGGGCGCCGAGCTGTGTCACCACCCCACGGAGGGCGTACAACACATAGAGCGCGCCGAGCGTGATCCCCATCGCCCGGACCTGGCCCGAGGCCAGGCCTGCTGCGGCGGTCACGACTCCCGGCTGGGGGGTGGGAGCACTCCGTCCTCGACCGCGCGCTTGTAGAGATCGACCTTCGTGTGTGCCGCTCGGCCCTGCTGGGCGTACTTCGCCCGGATCCGCAGCAGATAGTCATTCACGGTCGTGATCGACAGTCCGGTCTGCGAGGCGACGCGCTTGGCCGACTCACCGCACGCGAACAGTTCCAGCACCTCGCGCTGCCGGGCCGAGAGGCCCACCGCGTCCAGACCGGGATCCGAATCGACCGCGGCCGCCCACTCGTTCGTCAGCGCCTCCGCGCCATCGTTCAGGCAGCCCCGAATCGCTTCGATCAGTTGCTCGGGCGTATGTGACTTGCGGGCGATCCCGCGTACGCCACCCTTGGCCGCCGAACGAATGAGAAAAGCGTTCTCCCCCGACGTATAGGCAAGCGAAGGGATCCCCTGCTCGGTCAGCGCAGCGACATTGTCCTCCGGCATCGACCGGTCGGCGAGGCTGAGGTCCAGCAGCACCAGATCGAGTTGCTGCCCGCCCTCCAGGAGTTCCGGCACCGTCCGGGCTGTGGCAACAAGACGGAGATCATCGGTCTTCTCCAGCAGCGCCGTGATGCCCAGCGACACCGCAAAGTGATCGTCCACAAGTCCAATCGCAAAAGTCTGCACGTCCCAACCTCCCGAACACCCGTGGTGCTCTCAGACCTGGGTGCCCTCAAAATTGAGGACTGTTGCCGGCCCATAACCCGATTCTAGGATGACTTAGCGATGGCTGCATTGGGGGATGAGTCATCAACTTGAGGCCCCGGCTTGACCGGGGCCTCGCCAATTCCCCCGGAGTCTCTTCGGGCGTTCGCCTCAGCGGGCCCCCGGGCGCACACCGATCGTCAACGGCACCGCTTTGTTGACGGCTGCGAAGAAGTCGTTGCCCTTGTCATCGACGACGATGAACGCCGGGAAGTTCTCGACCTCGATCTTCCAGACCGCTTCCATGCCGAGCTCTTCGTATTCGACGACCTCGACCTTCTTGATGCAGTCCTGCGCCAGCCGTGCCGCCGGGCCACCGATCGATCCGAGATAGAAGCCGCCGTGCGCGTTGCACGCATCGGTGACCGCCTGGGAACGGTTGCCCTTCGCCAACATGACCATCGAGCCGCCGGCCGCCTGGAACTGGTCGACATAGGAATCCATCCGGCCCGCTGTGGTCGGCCCGAACGAACCGGACGCCATGCCGTCCGGTGTCTTCGCCGGCCCGGCGTAATAGACGGGGTGGTTCTTCAGATAGTCCGGCATCTCCTCGCCGGCATCCAGGCGTTCCTTGATCTTGGCGTGCGCGATGTCGCGTGCCACGATCAGCGAACCGGTCAGGGACAGCCTGGTCTTCACGGGATGCTTCGTCAGCTCGGCGAGGATCTGCGGCATCGGCTGGTTGAGGTCGATCTCGATCACGTCCCCGCCCAGATCGTCGCTGACGGTTTCGGGCAGATAGTGCGCCGGCTCGAACTCCAGCTGCTCGATGAACACGCCGTCGGCCGTGATCTTGCCCAGGCACTGGCGATCGGCGGAACAGCTCACCGCGATCGCCACCGGCAGCGAGGCGCCGTGGCGCGGGAGGCGGACCACGCGTACGTCATGACAGAAGTATTTGCCGCCGAACTGAGCCCCGATCCCCAGATCCCGGGTGAGCTGGAGGACCTTTTCCTCCATCTCGAGGTCCCGGAAGCCCCGGCCCGTCTTGGCGTTGCCGGTGGTGGGAAGGGTGTCGAGGTATTTCGCCGAGGCGTACTTCGCCGTCTTCAATGCGAACTCCGCCGACGTTCCGCCGACAACGATCGCCAGGTGATAGGGCGGGCAGGCCGCGGTGCCGAGCGAGCGGATCTTCTCCTCCAGGAACGGCAGGATCGCATCCGGGTTGAGGATCGCCTTGGTCTCCTGGAACAGATAGGACTTGTTCGCCGAGCCGCCGCCCTTGGCCATGAAGAGGAACTTGAATTGGTTCTCGTGACCGGGGGCCGTGTCGGCGTACAACTCGATCTGCGCAGGGAGGTTCGATCCCGTGTTCTTCTCCTCGAAGAACGTGACGGGCGCGTTCTGGGAATAGCGGAGGTTGAGCTTGGTGTACGCGTCATAGACCCCCCGCGAGATCGGCTCTTCGTCCGTGCCCTCGGTGAGGACGTGCTGCCCGCGCTTGCCCATCACGATCGCGGTGCCGGTGTCCTGGCACATCGGGAGTACGCCGCCCGCCGCGATATTGGCGTTCTTGAGCAGATCGAGCGCCACGAACTTGTCGTTGTTGGAGGCCTCGGGGTCCGCCATGATCTTCTGGAGCTGGGCCAGGTGCGCGGGGCGGAGATAGTGCGCGATGTCGTGCATCGCGGTCTCGGTGAGGAGACGCAGTGCCTCGGGGTCAATTTCCAGGAAAGTACGCCCACCCGGGCCTTCCACCAATCGCACGCCCTCATCGGTGAGCTTGCGCCAAGGTGTCTGGTCCTCCCCGATCGGCAACAGGTCCTCATAGGCGAACTCGGACATGACGGCTCCTCCTTGACGCGCGATTTCCCCCGTCCATCTTTTCATGTCGGGGGCAGCTGTGCCGAACCGTCCGAGCGGTTGCCCGTCGTTTGATTTCCGCGAATCGACCTTGGTCGGAGTGCTAGTTTCGAAACTGTAAGTCGCTGCTCGAACAGCACGCATACAGCCCTGGGAGGCAATCAACAATGAACAAGCGCGAAGTAGTTGTCCTGGCCGCTGCTCGGTCCGCCGTGGGCGCGTTCGGCGGGTCCCTGTCCGGGATTGAGCCGATCGACCTGGCGGCCGAGGTCATGAAGGCAACCATCGAGCGTTCCGGCGTCGATCCCAACGAGATCGGCTATGCAACCGTCGGCAACATCATCCCCACCGAGCCTCGCTACCCCTATGTCTCCCGCGTGGCGTCTGTTCAGGCGGGTCTTCCGGAGACCTCCGTCGCGATGCAGGTCAACCGCCTGTGCGCGTCCGGCCTGCAGGCCGTCGTCACCTCCGCCCAGCAGATCGAGCTGGGCGATTATGAGTACGCCATCGGCGGCGGCGTCGAGGTCATGAGCCGGGGCACCTATATGTCCCCCGCCACCCGCAGCGGCGCCCGCATGGGCGACACCTCGATGCACGACGCGATGGTCAACGCGCTGACCGACCCCTTCGGCGTCGGCCACATGGGCATCACCGCCGAGAACCTCGCCGAGCAATACAACATCACCCGCGAGGAGCAGGACGAGCTCGCCCTGCAGAGCCAGGAGCGCGCGCAGAAGGCCATCGAGGCCGGTGTGTTCAAGGACCAGATCGTCCCGATCACCCTCAAGTCCCGCAAGGGCGAGACCATCTTCGACACCGACGAGCACCCCCGCAAGGGTGTGACCATCGAGGCCTTGGCCAAGATGCGCCCGGCGTTCAAGAAGGACGGCACCGTCACCGCTGGCAACGCTTCCGGCATCAACGATGGCGCTGCGTTCATGGTCCTCGCCTCCGCTGAGGCTGCCGAGAAGGCCGGCCGCCAGCCGATCGCCAAGATCACCGGCTATGCCGTCGCTGGCGTCGACCACGCGATCATGGGCTATGGCCCCGTCCCCGCCGTGCAGAAGGTCCTGGAGAAGACCGGCCTGAAGCTCGAGGACATGGACGTGATCGAGTCCAATGAGGCCTTCGCCGCTCAGGCATGCACCGTCGCCAAGGAGCTCGGCCTCGACCCGGAGAAGACCAACCCGAACGGCGGCGCCATCGCGCTCGGCCACCCGATCGGTGCTTCCGGCGCGATCATCGCCACCAAGGCCATCTATGAGATGAAGCGCATCAACGGCAAGTACTGCCTCGCCACCATGTGCGTCGGCGGTGGCCAGGGCATCGCGGTCATCTTCGAGAACGTCTGATCCACCCTCGCCAACGCGGCACAAGCAGAACGGGAGCGACTCACCTTCGGGTGGGCCGCTCCCGGCGTTTCCGCGCGGCGCCCCAGCCCTCGGGCCGCCCGCGGGCCTGACGGGTCATCACCAAGATTGGCACCTCGTTTCCCAGGGAGGTCCCACGACTGGGGGTTTCGCTCCGCCGCGCGGATCCAGACGCCAACTTTGGCGGCGCTGCTGTTGTATTTCATTGTCTATCTCCAGCGTGAGAGTCGCCTAGAGTTCTGCATCGATCGACGTTGTCCACCGGCGACGGCATACCCCGAGAATGATCCACAGGCGTGTCTTTCACGCGGTCCGGACACCCGAAATCTCGCACTGTGCGGAGATGACACGAGATCCGATCCTGACCCAGCTCGAACACGTCAACGTCTAGTCCACGGCCCAGCAACCCACACTGCGGCGGGAGATCTGCGCCGCTGCGGAGAGTGGGATCCTGAGCCGGGTGCTGCCGGGCATCTACGTGCGGCCGGAGCTCGCGACTGAACCGCTGGTCCTCATGGAAGCCCTGCAGATCTATCGGCCGGGCTCGGTCTTCGTCGGCAGGTCCGCTGCCGGGCTTCTGTGGGGGCCGCAGTGGTTCCCCGCCAAAGTTCAGGCGGCGACCGAGCGGCTGCGGCTGTGCAAGCGTGATTTCCCGAAGCCCGTCTTCCAGGTGACCAACCGCGTGATCCCGCTGGAGTGGACGACCATCGTGGCGGGAATGCGGTGTACGGATGCAGCACTCACCGCGGTCGACCTGATCCCGGACGAGGGCGCCCGTTTCCTCGACCAGCTGCTTCGGGACGCGGCCCTCACGGCGACAAGGTCCTTGTGTGCGCGAGGGAAGTGCTGGCTGCTTTTCCCGGGCGGGGCGGCAACGCGGAACGTGAGCGGATCCTCAAGGACTCGCGGGACCGACCGTGGTCCGAGGCTGAGCGCGAGGCCCATCGGCAACTCCGCAAAGAAGGCATCACCGGATGGGAAACCAACTTCTCGATGCGCACCCAAGCAGGCAACTTCATTGTGGACATCGCGTTCCCGGAAGCCAAAGTCGCCCTGGGGATCGATGGATTCGAGTTCCACAGCAGCCGGCACGCGTTCGAGAATGATCGACTCCGCCACAACGCTTTGACAGCGGAGGGCTGGCAGGTGCTGCACTGCACCTGGGCCCAGATCACTTCGGGCCAGTGGCTCGAAGCCCTGAGGAGGTGCCTCGCCTGAGGCCGGCAACTCGCCAAGTCTGAACCAGGATTGGCATCCAGAATGACCCGCGCGGCGGTGAAGCCCCTAGTCACAGACGCTACCTCTGAAACTGGGCGCCAATCCTGGCGGCATCGCGACCGCACTCCGACCACGATCGGCGCCCAGAAGGGACACCACGGTCGGAATGAGTCGGGCGGAGCTGGAGGCGGCGTACGGCGAGTTGATGACGAAATATTGGTCTATCTAGCATATTTCCCAGAGAGACCGATATGTAAATATCACCCTCGCGGCCTGAGCCTCATGTTCGGCATCGGCGGTGCAGGGATGGGCTCAGGGGTCCCATCGGGCCACGGCCCGAACCGACCGACTTCGCCGGTGGTGATCTCCCGCTGATAGGCCTCGCGGTATTCGGCGATCTCGTCATGAGTGCGGCCGATGAAGTTCCACCACATGACGATCTGCTCACCGAGCGGCTCGCCGCCGATGAGGATCAGCCTGGCGCCGTGCTCGCCGGCGATGATTTCCAGGGTGTCGGCGCCTGTCGGGACATACCCGAGTTCGCCCTCCGCCAGTTGCAGATCACCCAGCACCGCGGAACCGGTGTCAACCAGCACCCCGTGTTCGTGGCCAGTCTTGACGTCGAGCGTCAGGCGCGCGCCGGGCTGCAGGCGTACCTCTGCGCCCACCAACTCCGTCGCGGTCCAGACCGGGGAAGTCGACCCAGCCAGGGAACCGAGAAAGACGAGCAGCTCCCCGCCCTCAACGCCCACGGGGTCCGGGCGATAGTGGTCGAAGGCAGCGTCGCCGTGACGGTGACTTTCGGGGAGGGCGAACCAGAGCTGTACGCCGTGGAGCATTTCCGTGTCATCGGTGGAGAATTCGGAGTGCGTGATGCCACGGCCGGCGGTCATGAGGTTGAGCTCACCGGGGACAACTCGGGCCGAGTGTCCTCCGGAATCGAGATGATCGACCGCTCCCGTGAACAGCCAGCTCACCGTGGCGAGCCCGGTGTGTGGGTGGCGCGCTACTGCCATCCCACCGGTGTCGGCAACACGATCCGGTCCGTAATGGTCGAGGAAGCACCAAGCGCCGATGAGGCTGCGCTCCCGGGTCGGAATGGTGCGACGCACGGTCATTGCACGCAATCCGCCCAGGGGCACCTCCCGGGGGGTAATGAGATCAGTCACTGTTCAAGTATGGCTGGTCGCTGACCCCTGGACCAGAAAGGCAGCGACCAACACTGTTACTCGTTGAGACGTCATCGCAGCCCCGGTGATCGGCCTGGGACTGACCTGGCTGGTGGACCTGATCCGGGAACGCAGCGGCGTACGCACACGCCGGGCATTCCTCGCCGTCCCCGTGATCGCCGGGTTGGTGATCGCCGGGTCGGCCGCCTTCACCTACCCGGAGGTGAACCACCGCGGACGCACGGTTGTCAGTGCCTATGTCGACGACATCCTCCGCACACTGCCGCCCAATGCAGTCCTGCTGGCGGCCGGCGACGAAACCGTGCTGCCCGTGCTCCACGGCTTGGTGGTCGATCAGAAGCGGCCCGACGTGCGGCTCATCATCACACCCTTGCTCGCCGCTGACTGGTACACCGACAACCTCCGCCATAACTATCCCGACCTGGTCATCGAGCACCAGCGATACGTCGAGCCGGAAGCCCAGGTCGTCGACCTGGTCTCAGCGAACCCGGACCGCACCTTCTATCAAATCGGCGGACTGGGCATCAACAATGCCCAGGACCTCAGCCTCGAAGGCCACTACTACTTCGTGCAGGAAGGACTGCTCAATCGGGTGGCGCCCTATGCCGAGAACATCACGGTCCCCCAGGTCGAAGCCAATCTCGAACGCCTGTACGCGGAATACTCCGTCCCCAGCCCGGAGGAGATCCGGTCCGATCGCACCTCGTTCGAGCCGAGAATTCTGGCCAACTACGCTGCGCCCTTCGGATATCTCGGGCATCTTTATGCCGAGGGAGGGCGGCCCCAGGAGGCTCGCGCGCACTTTGAACGGGCGCTGCAGATCGACCCGCACAATGAGTACGCACAGGAGCAACTGGCTGGCCTTCCCTGAGCGATTGCCAGTTTGCCCTTCAAAAAGTTTCCCCTTGAACCTGAGAGGTCACCGTGTCCCAAGACAGTCAGCCCGAAGTCAACATCACCGTCCCCCCGGAGGTCCTGGCCGGCGTCCCCGTCGACTTCGCCGGCGTGTGGCGTACGCAGGAAACACTCGTCGTCGACTTCAGCGTGCAGTCCGAACCGACAAGCCCCGGCCCCACCGGCGCCCCCACCCTGACCGCGGTCACCGTGGCGCGGGTACGCGTACCGATCGCGCAGGGGTTCGAACTGATGAAGGCCCTCAATACTCAGCTCACCGCCTGGGAGAAGGAACATCCGGAACGGCGCCATTAGGCCGGGAATATAGTTGATGCATCAACTGTTGTCCTGAGTGACCGCTTGACCCGGGCAACTGAAAGGACCCAACCATGCCTGCTGTGACCGCCGACCCCCTGACCCTGCCGCGGATCACCGCGGCGCGCCCGGACGAGACCGAGCGCAAGGTCGTCTCCTGGACGATGGCCCCCGAGGGCTACGAGGGCGAGGGTTTTCCCGTGCGCCGGGCGTTCGCCGGCGTACCCACCGAGATGCTCGACCCCTTCATCCACATGGATCAGATGGGTGAGGTCGAGTACGCCCCCGGCGAGCCCCGCGGGACCGACTGGCACCCGCACCGCGGCTTCGAGACCGTGACCTACATCATCGACGGCCGCTTCCAGCACCAGGACTCCCACGGTGGCGGCGGGATGATCGAGAACGGCGCGACGCAGTGGATGACCGCCGGGGCCGGCGTACTCCACATCGAAACCCCGCCCGCCGAGCTCGTCGACTCCGGCGGCCTCTTCCACGGCATCCAGCTGTGGGTGAACCTGCCGAAGAAGGACAAGTTCCTGCCGCCCGCCTATCAGAACCTGACCGGCGACACGGTCAACCTCATTGCCTCACCCGACGGCGGCGCGCTCGTGCGCATCATCGCGGGCGAGATCGACGGGCACACCGGGCCGGGGTCCACGCACACGCCGATCGTGATGG
The DNA here is from genome assembly GCA_012839035.1 of Propionibacterium sp. Classification (GTDB taxonomy): domain Bacteria; phylum Actinomycetota; class Actinomycetes; order Propionibacteriales; family Propionibacteriaceae; genus Enemella. Next base: position 1,510 of record DUOB01000125.1, on the reverse strand, counting down.
CGCATGCGACCGTCCAGCCCGGCGCCCAGTTGTCGCTGCCGTGGCGCAAGGACTTCAACGCGCTCGCGTACGTCCTCTCCGGCCGCGGCACCGTCGGCGCCGAACAGCGTCGGATCATGCCGGGCAACCTCATCGTGCTCGACGACGGCGATCGACTGACGTTCCGGGCCGCGGAGACCCAGGACAGCAATGCGCCGGCGCTCGAGCTGCTGCTCCTCGGCGGCCAGCCGATCCGGGAGCGCGTCTTCCACTACGGCCCGTTCGTGATGAACACACGCGCCGAGGTCATCCAGGCGATCGAGGACTTCCAGCGCGGCAGCTTCGGACAGGTCCCTGCCGATGCGCTGCGTCCCTATCACGGCAAGAAGGCCTGAGGATGGTACGCGGGGACTCCGCCCCTCGGCCCGGGCGTGCTGGCTAGACTCGCCACCATGCCCAAGGCCGAGGCCAACTTCTGTCGCAACTGTGGCCACGCCATGGAACGGCATGTCCCCCCGATGGAGGATCGCGACCGTGCAGTGTGCCCGAGGTGTGGGTTCATCGACTATGTGAACCCGATCAACGTGGTGGGCACGATCCCGGTGTGGAACGACGAGCAGGTCCTGTTGTGCCGGCGCAACATCGAGCCGCGCAAGCATTTCTGGACGCTGCCCGCGGGCTTCCTGGAGGTGGGCGAGCTCAGTGCGGATGGTGCGATCCGGGAGACCATGGAGGAGGCCGGTGCCCGCATCGAGCTGGGCCGGCTCTTCTCCGTCCTCGACGTCCCCTATGCCGAGCAGGTGCACCTCTATTGGACTGCGCGTCTGCTGGATACGGACTTCGATCCCGGTGTCGAAACGATCGAATGCCAGCTGTTTCGCTTCGACGAGATTCCCTGGCCGGACCTGGCCTTCCTGACCGTCCGCCGCATGCTGGAGCTCTATATCGCGCATGGCCACGAGCCCCGGACGCATTACGGCTACATCGACTGGCGCGATCGGAAGCCGATGAAGATGACGTTTCCCAGCTCTTAACCCGTATTCCGCAATCCGGCCGCCACACCGTTCACCGTGATCAGCAGCGCCCGCTGCAGCGAGCCCTGATCCTCGACATCACCGGCCCGGAGCCGCCGCAACAGCTCGACCTGGAGATAGGAGATCGGGTCGAGATATTGATCCCGCACCGCGAACGTCCGCTTGAGCGCAGGCTGATCGTCCAGGAGGTCGTCCTCCCCGGTCAGGTGGCGCAGCTCCTCGACCGTCAGCGCGAACTCCTCGCAGATGTCCTCGAAGATGTGCTGCAGCTCCGCGGGCACGAGCGTGTCCACATAGTGCGCAGCGATCGCCAGATCCGTCTTGGCCACGGTCATCTCGACGTTGGAGATCACCGAGGCGAACAGCCCCCATCCCTTGAGCATCGCGCGCATGTCGTCCTCGTGTCCGGCCTCGCGGGCGGCCTTGAGACCGGAACCGACGCCATACCAACCCGGCACGATCTGCCGCGTCTGCGTCCAGCCGAACACCCACGGGAT
>DUOB01000124.1 GCA_012839035.1 Propionibacterium sp. | reverse complement strand
GCGAAGGCGGCGGCTTCGGCGTGGGTGGCGAGGGCGACGGCAGGAGGTACGCCGAGTGTCGCCGCGCGCTCGGCGGCGCTGCGGGTGCGGTCCGGTGGTATCCCGGCCAGCACCATCGCGTCCTCCACCCTTAGCCAGGCGCCGATCGCTCCCTGCTCGCGCTGAGCCTGCACCCGACGCCGACGCGCGATCGCCAACCCGGCGATCGGACCGGCCAGTGCCAGAACCAACAGCGGCCACGCCCACCGGCCGGCGGAAGTCTCCCGCGGATCAGCGGCTTGCGAAGGCGGCGGTGGCGGGGGCGTTTCCGTCTGGTCCGGTCGTGCCGCGGGCGGTGCCACGCGACCGGAGCGGGGTGCCTGCGAACCATCCGGGTTGGGGGTGGGGTCGAAGGCGACCCAGCCGTACCCGGTGAAATAGACCTCCGGCCATGCGAGGGCGTCCCGGCCGCGGACCACGCGGGTGCCCGGATCGTCCGGCAGCGGTTCCCCGTCCCCGAAGCCCACGACGACCCGGGTGGGGAGACCGACGGACCGGGCGAGGAGTGCGTACGCCGTCGCGAACTGCTCCGACGTGCCGGTGCGACCACCCCGCTCGCGAGGGGTGAACAGGAAGCTCGACAGGCGACCCAGGCTGGATCCGCCCGGTGCCTCGGCGTCGAAGGATCGCCCGCTCGCGACCGCCTGCTCGATCGCCTGGGCCATCTGCAGATAGCTGGTGGAACCCTCGGTGACCTCGCGGGCGTACCCGACGAATTCCGGCGGCAGCGCGGGGAGCACCAGATAGCGCGGCTCGGTTGCGACGTCCGCGCCTTCGACCTCGGTCAGCCGCGCTGCGTCCACACGTCCGGTGACGGCATAGCTGATGAAGCCATCCGGGGGCAGCTCCCGCAGGAGCATGGATCCGTTGTCGACATCCACGACCGGGTCGGCGATGCCTTCCGGCAGGGTCAGCCCGACCGGCTGCCCCGGTGTGGGCAGCCACCGCGTGGTCGTCGACCAGGTCACGTCCGCGTCCAAGGTGACCTGGAACCGCCCCGGGGGCAGCACCGGCGGATGCGGGACCCCGTACGGTTCATAGGTGGAGCGGGAGCCGAAGCTCACCCCGTCATAGTCCGGCAGCACGACCAGCCGCAGCGGAGCCGAGTCCCCGGAGCGCCGCAGGATCTCGATATCCGGATTCCTCGCCCAATAGTTCAGCATCGGCAGCGGATTCGGTTCGTCGAGATGTGCTGTCGGAGGCTCCACCAGGTCACGCGGCTGGAACGGAGTGCCGACCGGCAGGTTGCTCAGCAGCACCGTCAGCACGGCCAGTGCGGCCAGCACGACGGGCACTGCTCGGCCAAGGGCCACGCTCCGTGCCCAGTGGAAGAACAGCACGACGACCATCCCGGCAGCGATCAGACCGAACCGGTCGGCATCACCTGCCGTGAGCAGCTCGGCGCACACCATCAGGAGGAGGGTTGCCGCCAGTGGGTGGAGCCGGAACCAGATGCTCTCGATCCCGAATCCGAGGATCGCGCCGGCGACCCACGCCACCACCAGACCGGGGCCGAGGAGTGCGCCGGCGACCGGCGCTGGATAAGGGGAGGTCAACAGGACGGGCAGGCTGTCGGTGACCGATGCGAGCGGGCCGTGCCCCTCCCCCCGGCCCAGCAGGATCAGGGCGATCGGCGGCACCACGGCCGCGACCAGGAGCGCGAGGGGAAACACAACGCCGACCCGGCGTACGAACCACAGAACCCCCAGTCCCAGGAGGGCGGCCAGCAGCAACAGCGGCCACGCCACCAGGCCGGCCCAAGCCCGACTCAACGCCAGCGTCCCCAGGAGCAGGATGGCGACCACCACGCCGAGGTCAGCCACCAGCCGGCCACGCTCACCGGTGTCGGGCCCTATCGATCTCCTCGCCTGGGCGGGCTGGACCTGCCTGTTCATCGGACCGCCCGGTCCCAGAGACGCGCGAGATCCACCGAGGTCGGGCCACCCAGAATGGTCACGGCTTCGGCCGATCGAACGGCCGGATGATCGGGACCCACGAGCAGCAATGCACCGGTGCTGCCCCGTGCCGCGAGTTCGGTGAACACCTCGACGGGTGCCAGCGCACCGCTGATGACCGCGACGGTATCGAGCCCGCGGGCGAGACGCAGACCCCTGACCGCTTCTTCCGCCAATTCGACGACGCTCGGTTGCACTTCCGCGAGCGCCAACCGGATCCCCCGGCGGTCCGGGCCGGTGTCTACGGACTCTGTGACCGATTCGTCAACCACTCCGGAGAGCGTGACCAGATGGACCGGCTGGTTCAGTTCCTCGGCCAGGTCGCAGAGTGCGAAGGCCACCTCGACGGCGTCCTCGAAGTGCTGTTTGTGCCCATCTGCGTCGGCGTAGTGCGCGGCGGTGTCATCGAGCACGATCGTGAGGTGGGGTGTCGCGGGTTCGGCGTCGTCGCGAACCATCAGACGCCCCGTGCGTGCGGAGGTCGGTCCGTGCAGTCGGCGGAGATCATCACCCGGCACGTACTCATGCAGGCCCACCAAGTCCGTCCCCCCGTGCTCGGCGGACTCATCGGCGCCGACGGCGGAACGGCGACGCCCGCGGGGCAAGTGGTGCACAGGCACCAGCCGCGGCAGCACCCGCACGTGATCGATCGCCTCGTGCACGGTGATTGCCACGGCAAATCCGAAGAAGCCCACCCGGAGAATCGACAGCGGACCGACGGTGATCAATCCGCGATGCGCAGTGGGTACGCGATAACGCACCGAATCCGAGTGGAGAGGGACCTGTTCGGCGCTGACACCGACCCGGTCGACGAGGGTGATCCGCGATCCCCGTGCGCGCGGGCCGGCGACCGTCACCGTGGCCCACACCTCACCATGGCGCTCCACCACCTTGGGGTCGATGATCCGCCGCACCCGGAGGTCGGGTGTGCGGACGACCATGACGATGTCGACGACGAGGGCAGCGATCAACGCGGCGCCGAGCGCCAGCAGGGTCGCGTACCCCCACCACAACCCCAGCGCAACCAGCCCCACGCCGATCAGCCCAGCCGTGAGGCCGAGACGGGTCGTCGCGCCGAGCCCTTGGCGCAGGTCAGCGGCCATGCTCACCCGGTTGCGGGACGTCGACCTCGTCGATGATGTCCTTCATGATGAGTTCAGCGCTATCCCCTGCAAGTGCCGCCTCCCGGGTGAGGATCAGGCGGTGCGTCAACACGGGTCCCGCGAGGAACTGAATGTCACTGGGCAGGACGAAATTGCGGTTGCGGGTGACCGCCAGGACCTGCGCGCACCGCACCAGAGCCCGTAGGCCTCGTGTCGAGGCACCCAGTCGCAGCCGCTGATCGGCACGGATCCGGGCTCCGACCGCGTGCGCATAGCGGAGAACGGGTTCGGCGATGTGTACGCCGGCCAGCAGCCGCGATGCCTCCATGATCTGGCCCGGCCTGGTCACGGGGATCAGGTCATCGGTCCGGCCGGCAGTGGAGCCCGGCCGCATGATCGCGAGCTCGTGCTCGGCATCGGGATAGCCGATCGAGATGCGCATGAGGAACCGGTCGAGCTGTGCTTCCGGGAGACGATAGGTGCCGTCCAGGTCGACCGGGTTCTGAGTGGCCACGACGAGCATCGGATCGGGTACGCGGTGCGTGATCCCATCGACCGTCACCGTGCGTTCTTCCATGACCTCCAGGAGCGCGGACTGTGTCTTGGCCGCTGCGCGGTTGATCTCGTCAGCCAACAGGATGTTGGCGAAAACCGGCCCTTCACGGAACGAGATCCGGCCATCACCGGGATTGAACACAGTGGTGCCGGTGACGTCCGCCGGCAACAGATCGGGGGTGAACTGCACCCGGCGCGATTCACCACCGAGCGCACGTGCAAGGGCGCGGGCCAAGGTCGTCTTGCCAGTGCCGGGGACGTCCTCCAACAGGACGTGACCGCCTGAGAAGAGCGCGACCAGCACAAGGTCGATAACCTGGCGCTTGCCGTGCAGCACTGACTCGACGACATCGCCCAGCTTCCGGTGCAACACCCGGAACTCGGCAAGTGCCACTTCGGATGGCGGCTGGGATGCCTGCACGCTCGTGCCTTGACTCAAAATTCGTCTCCTGCTCGATCAGCCCGCGAACGGTGTCCCGGGCAACGGAATCAGCCGCGACCGAAGCTGGTCCATGCGACGCTCGAAGATCCGCGCGGGCTCTCGGCCCTGACACCGACCCGTGTCGATTCCGCTCCGCAGTCGAAGGTCGCACTCAATCCGGCGACGGTCGTCCCGGATGCTCCCTCACAGATGACCGTGTAGCCCGTCGCCCCCTCAACGGGGAGCCACGAGATCGTCCCCACCGTGCCGACGTGGCTCGCGGCCACGATGATCGGCGGTTGCAGCGGTCCGCCCACGGGCGGGCCAGTCGGGGCCGCCGGATCCGAGGGCTCGGCGGGTGCTTCCTCCCGCTCCGGCTCCCGGGTGGGCGGCGCGGTCGGCTCCGGTTCCTGGGTCGGTGGCGCGGTCGGCTCCGGTTCCCGGGTCGGCGGCGCGGTCGGCTCCGGTTCCCGGGTCGGCGGCGCGGT
>DUOB01000123.1 GCA_012839035.1 Propionibacterium sp. | reverse complement strand
GGCCGGGATCGTCGCAGCGGTCGCCTTTCCTCCGGCCGCACCGCTGATTGGCGGTGTTGCCCTGCTGAAATCACTGGTCGATGCGACGATCCCGTACTCGCAGACGAGCCAGGACGAGCTTTGGGACTACCAGGCCGACCGCATGTTCGGGAAGCCCGCGGATCAGCTCACGGTGCAGGAGAACGATCGTTTGACGAAGCGATACGCCGGCGCTCCCGGCGTGGCCTTCATGTTGAGCGATCAGATGGACAAATCCGTCGACGAAGCGGTCGACTCAGTCCGCACGGTGACCAAGACAGTGACGGGATGGTTCAAGTGAGAACGTCGGCATTGGTTCCTATCGCAGACATGGTGGCGCTGCTTTCGGTCGCGGCCGAGGGCCGCCACCTGCTCGCGCAACTCAACATTCCTTCCGAAACCATCGACACCTTCGAGCGCGCCGATCTTTGGAGTTCGGCCGACTGGCCGCCGGGGACGCCGGCTTGGTTGACCAAGACCGTCGAAGACTTCTCCAAGGTCACGCAGGAAGCCACCTGCCGGATCGTCGTGACCGCAGACGCCAGTCCGCCGCTGCTGGTCGCCTTCGTCTCGCCCACACTTGTGGGCCTGATGACGAGCCTCGGAGCCAATCTCGAAGTCGCCGATCTCGAGCCCAAGGTCGCGTTGGAACTGATGCTGGCCCGACTGGAGTTGGCCCACAAAAGGCAGGAGGACTGGCGTGTAGCGCGCCTGTCGGCCGAGCGGTTGCAGGCCCAACTGGCGCCGGGCTCCGAGGGCGCTGAAGTCACCACTCCCGACCCGGCGTACGCCGAGGCGCTCGCCCAGGCCCCCGACCCGTGGACCGTGCTCGGCCTCCTCCTGACCCCCTGATCCCCCGGTCATCCGACCACCAAATGAAAGGAAAACAACATGTCCTCACCCAGCTTCCAAGGCATGGGGGACTGCTGCACGTTTGGGTGACATCTGATCTGTGGCGCTGATGAGTGTCACTGGAAGGATGTACCCCATGCCCAAGCCGTATCCCCGAGAGTTCCGCGACGACGTGGTCAACGTGGCTCGCAACCGTGAGCCCGGACAATCACTCAAACAGATCGCTGCGGACTTCGGGATCGCCGAATCGTGTTTGAGTAACTGGATGCGCCGAGCCGATGTGGAGGACGGGCTGAAGCCCGGCACGACCACCGCCGAGAATGCTGAGCTGCGTGAGGCGAAGAAGCGCATCCGACTGCTGGAGCAAGAAAACGAGGTGTTGCGTCGGGCGGCGGCGTACTTGTCGCAGGCGAACCTGCCGGGAAAATGATGTACCCGCTCGTGCGTGAGCTCGCCGGTGACGGGATCCCTGTCACGGTGACGTGTCGGGTCCTCAAGCTCGCTCGCCAGCCCTACTACCGATGGCTGGCCGACCCCATCAGCGACCGCGAACTCACCGATGCTTATTTGGCCAACGCGCTGTTCGACGCGCACCGTGACGATCCCGAGTTCGGCTACCGCTACCTCGCCGATGAGGCCCGCGATGCTGGCCACCACGCGTGTGATCGCACCATGTGGCGGGTCTGCTCGACCAACCAGTGGTGGTCGGCATTCGGTAAGAAACGCGCCAAGAACGGGAAGAAGCCAGGCCCGCCGGTCCACGACGACCTCGTGCAACGTGACTTCACTGCCCAGGCCCCGAACGAACTGTGGCTAGCCGACATCACCGAGCATAAGACAGGTGAAGGCAAGCTCTACGTGTGCGCGGTCAAAGATGTGTTCTCGAACCGGATCGTGGGCTATTCGATCAGCGACCGGATGAAATCACGACTGGCCGTGGCGGCTGTCGATAACGCTGTTTCCCGACGGGCCGATGTGGCTGGTTGTGTGCTGCATACCGACCGTGGGTCGCAATTTCGCAGTCGGAAATTCGTCCGCGCACTGAGCCGCCACGACATGGTCGGATCGATGAGCAAGGTCGGTGCCGCCGGTGACAACGCAGCCATGGAAAGCTTTTTCGCCCTGCTGCAACGCAACGTGTTGGACCGTCGAGCGTGGGGGACCCGACAGGAGCTGCGGATCGCGATCGTGACCTGGATCGAACGCACTTACCACCGCCGCCGCCGACAGGCAGCCCTCGGTCGGTTGACCCCGATCGAATACGAGACCATCATGACCACACCAGCTGCTCACGCAGCCTGACCCAACTTGTCACCCAAACGTGCAGCAGTCCCTGGACGTCGGTGCCGTCCGCGAACTCGCCGTACAGTTCGGTCAGCGCGCCACGGACATCGACAACCTCCTGCAGCAACTGACCACCATGTTGTCCGGCACCGCGTGGCAGGGCGCAGACGCCACTCGCTTCCGCGATGACTGGAACTCACGGCACGCTCCCGCGCTCCGCAATGTCGCGAACTCTCTCCGCGACGCCCAGTCGCAAGCCACCAGCAACGCCCAGCAGCAGGAGGATGCCTCCCGCTGACCCCAGTGATCGGGTGGGGCTCCGGGTTCGCCCGGAGCCCCGGCCCGGGGCCGAACTGGTCATACTGGTGCCATGACCACCCACGTCGAGCGCGGCTTCGGTGAATCGCTGGTCCTCATCCCGCCGCTGGGCGGCACGGCCGCGCTCTTCGAGACCCAGCTCACGGAGTTCTCCCGCGACTATCGCACCATCGCGGTGACCCTCACCGGCAACGGCGACGCCGCCGAACTCGATGCGCCGGTCGAGGACATCATCCGCGCTCAGGCCAACGACATCGCCATGCTGCTGCGCGATCTGGCGGTGCGCCGCGCCCATATCGTCGGGGTCGGCTATGGCGGTGCGGTCGCCCAGCGGTTCGCGCTCGACCACCCGGCCTCGGTCCGGCGGCTCGTCCTGTGCGACACCTGGGGCGACACCACCGCGCGTACGCCGGCAGAGAAGGCCCTCGCGCTGGCGATCCGGAGCAGCTCACTTGCCTATCGCGCACTGCCCCGCAAATTCCTTGCCGGCGCGACGCTCAACACCTACGTGCGCTGGCCCGCGGCCGGCAAGGTTCTGGCCGATCACATGCGGAGTGCCCGCCTGGGCGAACTCCGGCAACAGTTCAGGGCCTACACATCGATCCGGTTCGCCACCGAGTTGCGTACGCTGACCTGCCCGACCCTCTGTCTCGTCGGCGACAGCGCCCCCTGGCTCGTCGCCCTGGGCAAGCGGCTGGCGATGACGATCCCCGATGCCCGGCTCGACATCCTCAAGAACGCCTATGAGCCATCCCACCTCACCCAGCCGGCCCTGTTCAACGAGGCCGTGCGCCGGTTCCTCGCCAAACCCTCATCCTGAGGCCAACAACCAGGACCCCGCCGGAAGAGTCTCCCGACGGGGTCCTGGCGTACTCGATCGTCAGTCGGTCAGATCCGGGAACTTCTCCTGATAATCGGCGACGATCCTGTCGATCGCCTCATCGAGTGATGTCTCGCCGGTGTTGATCACCGAGTCGTAGTACTGATGATCCGTCGCATCATATTTCATCAGTCGTGCCGACATCTCGTTGCGCATCCGGTCCTCACGCGACTGCCTCTGTGCGGCGATCTCGCGGGAGATGCCTGCGGTCTCCGCAGCCCGATCGATGCGCACGCGCACCGGGGCCTCGAGCCGGACGTGATAGGCACCGCGCATATAGCCGAGCACCCGCGTGGCGTCCCGGCCGAGGATCACACCGCCGTCGTCCTTCACATGGTCGATGATCTCTTCGGTGTTCTCCCGCACGACCCTGGTGTTGGATTCCGCATCCGCCCGGACCGCCGCATCGATATCGGCATTGCTGGTGTGGGCGAAGTCCCAGAGCCACCGGTTCATGGTGGGTTCGGCCTCAGCGGCCTGGTCGATGCTCTCGAGTTCCTGGGAGGTGAACCGGGATCCGACGGTCGCGGGCCTGGACGGCACCGCCGCGGTCGGCGGCCGGGTGGGACCACTGTCGGAGGGGCCCGACGTCGAGTTGTTCCGGTTGATGCGCGCGCTCGCGGATGTGGTCGTCGTGGGCGCGGAGACG
>DUOB01000122.1 GCA_012839035.1 Propionibacterium sp. | reverse complement strand
GGCGGGCGGGTTCTCGTGACCCGCCCGCCGGGCCGTCTCCGGACCACCCTTCATTCCCGCCACACCCAACCAACAAGGCAAGAAAGGTCTGCCATGAGCAACCCCCGGGCCCACAAGCTCGCTGACCAGATCAAGGTGATCGTTGCCCAGATGCTCGAGCGCCGCATCAAGGATCCGCGGCTGGGTTTCGTCACCATCACCGATGTCCGACTGACCGGTGACTCCCGCGAGGCGAGCATCTTCTACACCGTTCTCGGTGCCGACGCCGATCTCGCCTCCTCCGCGGCGGCTCTGGAGTCCGCCAAGGGCCTGCTGCGCTCGACGATCGGCAAACAGCTCGGTCTGCGCTTCGCGCCTTCGCTGGCTTTCGTTCTGGACGCCGTGCCGGAGAACGCGCGACACATCGAGGAATTGCTCGCGCAGACCCGTAGCGCGGACGAGGAGCTGGCCGCGCAGGCAGCGGGCGCCCAATATGCCGGTGACGCCGACCCCTACAAGCGCTCCGATGAGGACGAGGACTTCGACGACGAGGACAGTGCCGAGGCGGACGAGCGTCAGTGACCGGCCTCGCCGCGAGCAGCGGGATTCGGCCGGAGGCCGGCATCGCCGTCGTCGACAAACCTGCCGGCTGGACCTCGCACCAAGTGGTGGGTCGTTGCCGGCGCATCTTCGGCACCCGCAAGGTCGGGCATGCCGGGACCCTGGATCCGATGGCGACCGGCGTGCTCATCGTCGGGGTCAATCGGGCGACCCGTCTGCTCGGGCACCTGATGCTGACCGAGAAGGAGTACGCCGCCACCATCCGCCTGGGTATCACGACGGTGACCGATGACGCCGAGGGGGAACACACCGGTGCCGCCGGTGCGGCCGGGGTCGACGAGGCCGCAGTTCGCGCGGCCGTCCCCGCGTTCGTGGGCAACATCAGCCAGGTGCCGACGGCCGTCTCCGCCATCAAGGTGGACGGTCAGCGCGCGTACGCCCGGGTCCGGGCGGGGGAGGACGTGACGCTGCGGGCGCGCCCCGTCACCGTGCACGAGTTCACCGTGCACGAGGTGCGCTCGGCGGATGCGGACGGCACCCCCGTGCTCGACTGCGACGTCACCGTCCGCTGCTCCTCGGGGACCTATGTCCGCGCGCTCGCCCGCGACCTCGGCGCGGCCCTCGGCACGGGCGGGCACCTGACCGCATTGCGCCGCACCAGGGTCGGGCCGTTCGGGCTGGACCGTGCCCACCCCGTCGACGGTGACACCGAATCCCTGCCACTGATCGGGCTGGACCGGGTCGCAGCCGAGTGCTTCCCGACCCTCGACGTCGACGAACGGGCCGCGGCAGCGATCCGGCACGGGCAGCGACTGCGCGGCGTACCCCTCCACACGCTGACCGCGCTCCTGGACCGTGGGCAGTTCCTCGCCCTCTATCGTCCGGACGGAAACGACGCCGTGCCGGAGGCGGTCTTCGTCTGAGTGGGTGCGACACGGCCCCCGATGTCCGCCGTTTGCCCCTAGAGTGACGGCGACACCGCAGAGCTGGGAGGATTTCGTGGCGAGCGAACGGATCGTCGGGGATACGGCGGTCGCGATCGACGCGGACTCACCGGTCTGGCAGCGGAAGGCGCACGCGATCGTGAACGCCCGCTGGTTCCAGTCCTTGGTGGTAGCCGTCATCGTGGCGAACGCGGTGGCGTTGGGGCTCCAGACCTATGAGCGGGTCCCCGGCGAGCTGCACCGGATCATCGACCCGCTCGATTCGTGGTTCCTGGGGTTCTTCGTCGTTGAGCTGTTCATCCGACTGGCCGCCTATCGGTTCCGTGGGCTCAGCTTCCTGCGTGATCCGTGGAACGCCTTCGATGCGATCGTGATCCTGGCCGGGCTGCTGCCGATCTGGCAGTGGAATGCCACCGCGCTGCGCATGGTCCGACTCGCCCGGATTGCCCGCCTGGCCCGGGTCATGCCCGATTTCCGGGTGCTGGTCGACGGTCTGCGCCGTGCGGCCATGCCGGCTCTCAGCCTGCTCGCGCTCACCGCGCTGCTCTGTTATCTGTACGCCGTCGTCGGCTACATCATCTTCCACGAAACCGCCCCGGAATATTTCGGCAACCTCGGCGAGGGCATGCTCACACTGTTCACCCTGCTGACGCTGGAGGGGTGGAACGAGATCATGTACGTCCTCCGCGATGCCTCCCCCTGGGCCCTGCCCTATGTCATCTCCTTCATCCTCCTGGGCACCTATGTCGTCATCAACCTCGTGATCGGCATCGTGATCAACGCGCTCGAGATCGCCTACAAGGAGCGGGACCGGGATCTGGCGGACGACACGGAACTCGCGGACACCATCAACGAACTCCAGGACGTCATCGACAAACTCGAGCGCAAATTGGCCGGGCTCGATGCGAAGTACCGACGGCAACGTGAAGCGGAACGCCGTCGTGGGGTGTCCGGTGGGGCCGGGATCGCTAGGATCGCCGCGGACGAAATCGAGGAGGGCAGGACGTGAATCCAGCCAGCGTGGTGGTCATCGGCAACTTCGACGGTGTGCACAAGGGCCACCAGGAGGTGCTGCGCACCGCGCGGGAGCTCGAACCGGGTGCCCGACTCGTCGCCGTGACGTTCTGGCCACATCCGATGTCGGTCGTGCGGCCGGGGTCCGAGCCGCTGTTGCTGTGCGATCTGGAGGAACGTGTGCGTTTGTTGCAGGCGGCCGGCGCCGACATCGTCGAGGTCATCTCTTTCGACCGGGATCTCATGGCGATGAGCCCGGAGGCCTTCCTGGATTCCTATATTCGTCCGCTCAACCCACTCCGGGTCGTGGTGGGGCAGAACTTCCGGTTCGGTTATCGGGCCAAGGGGGACGTCGACACCCTGAGGGCCTGGGGTGCGGGACGCTTCGAGGTCACCGGCCTCGAACTGCTGGTGACCGAACATGAGGAGACCAGCTCCACCGAGATCCGCCGGCTGCTGGCGGGGGGCCGTGTCGCTGAGGCGGCCCAGCACCTGGGGC
>DUOB01000121.1 GCA_012839035.1 Propionibacterium sp. | reverse complement strand
TCACCCGGTGCTTCCGGGGCGGCGTCGGGTGCGGTGGAGGTCTTCGCCGTCAGCGTGCCGGCCCGGCGCAGAACCCAGCGCACGGCAGGGTCCCCGGCGAAGACCGCGAGCAGTGTCCAGGCAGCGACGATCGCCCACCGGGTCAGCGTCCACCAAGGTTCGTTCACGTTCACCACGTTAGGGGGAGGCTCTGACAAAAAGTGGTCAGCGGGGTTCCTGGCCGCACTGGACTGCGGTCAGCAGGCTGACTGCGAGCTCGGCGCCGCGTACGCTCTCACGCCACCCGGCCCGCGCCAGACGTTGGCTGACCGCCGACTCGGAGACCCCGAGCTTCACCGCAACGTCCGCCTGGGTGGCTTCCCCCGCCATCGCGTCGACCACTTCCCAGCCCTTCCCGGTCCGGCGGGACAGGAGCGTCCTGAGCAGGATCAGTGCGGTTTCGGCCTGCGATCCCGCGGCCGCGGCGGCAGGGTCGGCGGTCCGCAGGGCAAGGTGGGCGGGCGCCCGGGAGGCCTCCTCGATCGCTTGCCGGGCGGCGAGGTACGCGGTCCCGCGCGCCGCACGCGTGCTGGGGGCTCCCCCATCCTCCACGTCGCCGAGCCCGATCCCGATCCGCCAACCGGGTTCTTCGAGCCGGTGGGCGGCATCGAGTCGGGCGAGGCCGACGAGAAGGTCAACAATGGCCGAACCATGCAGAAGGAGCCCCTGAACTTCATCCCCGGCCGTGCGCTCGAAGGCCAGGGCGATCCCCGGTAGTGTCTCCAGGAAACGCAGCGCCTCCGCGACACGGTCCGCTTCGCGACGGCTGTGGCGTTGGTCGATGTTGACCGCCCACACGTTCGTTAAGGCTTTATCCTTCATATCTTAATATTAAGCCAATAGCCTGAACACGGATCAGAGGACAACCTGACCCCGCAGGATCACCCGGGTCGGCGCGGCCAGCACGCCGAGGTCCGCGCGCGGATCGCTGGAGAACACGACCAGATCCGCAGCGGCACCATCCGCGATGCCGGAAAACCCCAGCCATTCGCGGGCCCGCCAGGATCCCGCACCGAGTGCGAAGTCCGCGCCGCCGATCTCCCCCAGCATGGCCATCTCGCGGCCGATCAGCCCGTGGGGAACCACGCCGCCCGCATCGGTCCCGGCAAAGATCTCGACACCGGCGTCCAGCGCGGCTCGATAGGTCTCGTGCCGACGGGCATAGAGCGCGCGCATGTGATCGGCATAGAGCGGAAACTTCTCCTCCCCCGCGTCGGCGATGCCCGGGAAGTTCTCGAGATTGACCATCGTGGGGACCAGCGCCACGTTGCGTTCTGCCATCGTCGCGATCGTGGGGTCGGTGAGACCGGTGCCGTGTTCGATCCCGTCAATGCCGGCCTCGAGATAGGTGTCGAGCCCTTCCTCACCGAAGTGGTGGGCGGTGACTCGACAACCGAGCTCATGGGCCCGTGCGATCGCTGCGGTCACCTGTTCATCCGGCCAAAGGGGTCCGAGGTCGCCGGTGTCGCGGTCGATCCAGTCCCCCACCAGTTTGATCCACCCGTCGCCGCGGGCGGCTTGACGCTCGACCTCGGCCACCAGATCGTCCGGCTCGATCTCCTCGCCGTAGTCCCGGATATAGCGGCGGGGCCGTGCGATATGGCGTCCGGCGCGGACGATCCTGGGCAGATCCTCGACCTCGTCGATCCATCGCGTGTCCCCCGGCTGGCCACAGTCACGCAGCAGGAGAGCGCCCGCATCGCGATTGACGAGCGCTTGTGCCTCGGCGGTCTCCCGGGGCACCTCGCCCTTGTTGTCCAGACCTACGTGGCAGTGCGCATCGACAAAGCCGGGGAGCAGGTACGCGTCCCGGCAGATCGTGGTCGCACCGGATACGGGCTCGAAACGGATGAGCCCGTCAACCACCCACAGGTCACGTGGTTCGCCATCGGGGAACAACACCCCGTGCAGGTGCAGCCGCGGTTGGGGAGCCGTCGGATCGATCCGGAGGTGGGGCTGCGGATGGGCATGCACGTGACCCGGGCCGTGGGAGTGGACGTGACCACCGTGGGAGTGTGTCGCTGCCATGTCGGCCAGTCTGCCCTGTGCGCATTCCGCGGCGGCAGGCAGGAGCGGACACACCCCGTCCGCGTGCCTGTCAGGTGCTGCCATCACAACAGCGGAGTGGCACGCGGCGTGGGTTCGTCGAAGCTACTTGCCCTGGTTCTTGAACATCTTCTGCAGCTCCGGCGGGAGCTCGAAGTCCGCAGCCGAGCCCTTGCCCATGCCCTTGAACTGGTTCGGATCGAAGCCGTGTCCGCCGCCGAAGGCTGCTGCGGGATCAATCGCGGGCTCCTTCTCGACGGGGGCCGGGGCGTTGCGCTTGGCCGGGTTGCCGGATACGCCACGCTTGTTCTTGGCTGCCTTCCGCTGCTGTTGTTTCGCGCGTTTGCTCACTCCGCCGGCGCCTGCTCCGGGCATTCCCGGCATCCCGGGCATGCCGGCCGGCATCTGTCCGCTCGCCAGCGCGGACATCATCTTGCGAGCCTCGAAGAAGCGGTCGACGAGCTGGTTGACATCGGACACCGCACGCCCGGAACCCGCGGCAATGCGTGCCCGGCGCGAACCGTTGAGGATGCGCGGGTCATCACGTTCGGCCGGGGTCATCGACAGGATGATCGCCTCGATGCGGTCAACCTCCCGCTCGTCAATATTGGCGATCTGATCCTTCAGCTCACCCATGCCGGGCAGCATGCCGAAGATTTTCGACAGGGGCCCCATCCGGCGTACGGCCTTCATCTGCTCCAGGAAGTCACCGAGACCGAACTCGGAGCCGCCCTTCGACGAGATCTTTGCGGCGGCCTTGCGGGACTGTTCCTCATCGAACGTCTTCTCGGCCTGTTCGATGAGGGTGAGCATGTCGCCCATCCCCAGGATCCGGGACGCCATGCGCTCGGGGTGGAAGACGTCGAAGTCCTTCAGCGACTCACCGGAGGACGCGAACATGATGGGCTTGCCGATGACCCGGGCAATCGAGAGGGCCGCACCGCCCCGGGCGTCACCGTCGAGTTTGGTCAACACGACACCGTCGAAGCCGACACCGTCGGCGAAGGCCTGTGCGGTGTTCACCGCGTCCTGACCGATCATCGCGTCGACAACGAACAGGACCTCGTCGGGGTTGACGGCCGATTTGATGTCCGCGGCCTGCCGCATGAGCGTCTCGTCGACACCAAGACGACCCGCGGTGTCAACGATCACCACGTCATAGAGCTTGCGTTCCGCCTCGGCGATGGACGCACGCGCAACCCGGATCGGGTCTCCGATGGTCTCCCCCGAGTCCGAGGTGTTGCCCGGCTCGGGGGCGAAGCAGTGCACGCCGGCACGCTGGGCGACGACCTGGAGCTGGGTCACGGCGTTGGGCCGCTGCAGGTCGGCGGCGACGAGGAGCGGTGAGTGGCCCTCGGACTTCAGCCACGATGCCAGCTTGCCCGCCAGAGTCGTCTTGCCGGCGCCCTGCAGACCGGCGAGCATGATCACCGTCGGCGGCTTCTTCGCGAACCGGATGGTGCGGGTCTCCCCGCCGAGGATCGCGACGAGTTCGTCGTTGACGATCTTGATGATCTGCTGGCTCGGGTTCAGCGCCTGGGACACCTCGGCGCCCTTGGCCCGCTCCTTCACCGCGGCGATGAACTCCTTGACCACGCTGAGGTTGACATCCGCCTCGAGCAGAGCGATCCGGATCTCACGCGCGGTCGCGTCGATGTCGGCGTCGCTCAGCTTGCCTTTGCCACGGATGTTCTTGAAGGCGGCGGCCAAGCGATCTTGCAGTGTGTCGAACAAGGTGAATCCTCGGTCCATCGGTCGGGAGCGTGAAGGCGCAATGCGCTGCGCGTCAAGGTTACCGGCCCCCGCCGGAAACCGCGCCCCGCGAGCCACCCGCGAACGCCCGCCCGCCCCCGCCAGGCGGTCGGGCGCGCTCGCGGACCGGTCAGCCGATCCCCTCCACCAACGCCTCGATGATCGCCGGACGCAGTCGATCCGCGGGGATCACCTCGTCCACCGACCCCACCTCAACGGCGCGATGGATCGAGTGGACACCGTCGAACTCGGCGGCCAGTTCACTGATCTTCTCCGCCCGGACCTCCGCCCGCACGTCCGTCATCTCCACCATGAGACCACCGCGCTCGCTCTCGGACGCCTGGGCGATCCGACGATCGAGGCTCGTGATGCGCGGATCGGAGGCCGCGCGCTTGTTGACTTCGTTCGCGAACACGACGGCCGCGGCCGGTGCGCCGCCGAGGACGGAGGCGTACGAACCCTCCACCGCGAGCACCCGCAAGGCCGGGTTCAGCTGCTTGCTGAACACGACGAAGGCGCCACCGTGATAGCGGCTGATCACGCAGAAGATGATCGGGCCACGGAAATTGACGACCGCCCGCCCGATCTCGGCGCCATATTCCAGCTGGAGCGAGCGCATCGATTCAGGTGACCCGTCGAACCCGGACAGGTTCGCCAGGATCACCACCGGGCGGTTGCCGGAGGCCGCGTTGATCGCGCGCGCCACCTTCTTCGACGAGTGCGGGAACAGCGTGCCGGCGGTCCAGGTCACGGGACCATCGGCCGGCAGGTGACCGTGCCGCGGCACCGGACGCGACTCGATGCCGACCAGACAGACGGAGTGTCCGCCCATCCTGGTGTCCACCACCACCGCCGTGTCGGCGTTCGCCATCCCCGCCCAGCGCTCCAACAGGTCCGCATCCGCGTCCGCCACGGCACGCATGACCGTGCGGATGTCGAAGGGCTTCTTGCGTTCCGGGTTCTTGTCGTTCGAGAAGATCTCCCCGACCGTCGCGAACTCTCCCTCGTGCGGGAACGGCGAGACGTCCCTGTCCACCGGGTCCGTCGTCCGCGCAGCCCGCGGCCAGCGTTCACCCGGCGCCACATAGGTGTGCGCATAGTGCCGCAGCAGCACGTCGAACGCCCCGGCCAGATCGGGCACCCAATATTGCGCCTGACCGTTGGGGCCCATCACGCGGTCATAGCCACCGATGCCGAAATTGTCCTCGGCCGAGACGCCACCGGAGAAGTCCAGCGACTGCTTTCCGGTGAGGACCATCGCCGAGGCCGGGGTCATCACCAGGATGCCGCGGGTGTGCATGAGCATGGTCGCTTCGGCGTTCCAATAGGGCTGGGCACCGACGTTGATGCCCGCCACGATCACGTTGATCTCACCGCCGGCCTGGGTGAAGTCCACGATCCGCTTGAGCACCGCGGCCACCCAGTCCATGTTCTCGGTGCCGGAGTCCATCGACACCTTGGCGCCCGCCGAGACGGCGAACCATTCGAGCGGCACCTGCAGCCGTTCCGCCAGGTCGATCGCCGCGATCACCCGCCGGCACTCCGGTTCCGAGACCGCCCCGAGTGCCCGGGTCGGGTCGCCACAGAGGACCACCCGGGTGATCCCCTCCGGATAGAGCTTCGTCGGAGTGGTCACCACGGCGGTGATCATCCCGGCGGTGTTCTGTCCGAACGGCCGGGCCGTCGGCTCGAGTACGCCGGCCTCGGTCAGGTCGTATTCGATGATCGTGCCACCCGGTCCTGCGAGCACGGGAGCCAGTTCATAGGGATAGGTGAGCCCGCGGCGTCGGGCCCGCAGTGCGCGGGCGGCGTAGTCGTCCAGTGGTTTGAGCGGCTCGTCCGGCGGGTCGATGATGTCGGCGACGACACCCCGACCCGGGCGCTGGTGGAAGCGGATCGCGAGCGGCTTCGGCTGGCCGTCCGGACCGGTGACCCGCCCGGAGGTGAGCACCTCCTCGATCCCCGCGCCCTCGGTGAGCGGAGTGATCTTCGTCTGCAGCCTGGTGAGCTGGCCCAGATCCGCGTCGACCCGGGGCCAGACCGTGACCCACACATGGTTCACATCGAGCCGCGAACCGGCCGCACCACGCGTGGTCCGGACGCGGCGAATCGCCTCCAGGCAGTGCTCCACAGCACGTTCCGCCAATGGGAGGCCGGTGATCCGGCCCTCCGCGTCCCGGGTGACGGCGAGTTGGCGCACCTGCGCCATCGCCACGAGGCGCCGGTCCTCGGGATTCGACCGGGCGACGGCCTCATAGAGGAGAACGTCCTCGGGTGCGGGCAACCGGGTCAGGTCGAACTCCGTGAGGCGCCACAGATCCAGTCGGCGGGCCACCATCGGGTGCACGCCGCGAATGAGGCCGTCCTCGACCAGCGCGAAGGGCTCCTGCGGATCCCGGCTGCGGGGCCGGAAGGTGACATAGTTGACCTCCCCCTGGTCCGCCCGGCAGATCGCCACACTCACGCGACGGACGCGCGACGCGAACGGTTGACCCGACAACCAGCTCAGCAGGGTCTCGGAGATCGCGCTCTCCTCGGCGGGTGGTTCCGGCCACCGCACATAGAGCTCCACCACGTTGTCGATGGCATCGCTCATCGCCCCTTCGAGAGCGGGGGACAGGGTGCTGTCCGGATCGCTCAGCTCGTCGATATCGGCGATCGTGGACACGGCACGAGTGGGGCCGTGGCCCTCGGCGAGAAAGTTGGCGTACACCATCGGCCTGGATCGGCCGTCGGGTCCCGGCCCGACCGCGTTGGTGAGGTCCTGGAGCGCGTACTCCTGATAATGCCGCCTGATCAGCACCTCCAGCATCGGCTCGTGCTCGGGGAGCCCATCGGCCAACCGCTCGGAGAGGAAGCCGACCAGCTTCTCCGGAATCGTGACGAGGGCGGCCAGCCTGGCGGCTCTGTCCGGTGCACCCGGATCGGCGAGGGCATCGATCTCCTCGCGTACTCCCGCCAACGCATCCCGCCGCTCAGCATCCACGACAGGTTGATCGAACCACCGGAAGCGGATCGAACGGGCCAGGTCACCGATCACGGCATAGCGGCGCTGGGTGGCCTTGGTCAGGCGTTCGAGGAGTGCCCGCACCTCCGGTTCGCGCTCGGGGCGTGGCGTCTCCATGGCCCACCGGCCCAGAATCGCGATCGCGACCTCCACGTCCCAGCCACGTTGCTGGGCGAGCGCAATGCGGAAGATGGCTTCCTCCAGGATCGGCGTACGGTCCAGGTCGTGCACACCGTAGTGCCGCAGGACCCGGCCGAGCTGCCGGTGGAACTGCGAGGGCAGCCCGTCGCGCTCGGGGTCGAGCCAGCGCAAATAGGTGTGGAAGTGCTCCTTCGCGCTGTGGACGCGCAGCTCGAGGTGGTCGGCCTCGCCAGGCTGGTTGCGACTCAATTCGGCGAAATCGGCGAACATGGCCAGGAGAGTTTCCTCCCCCGCCACCACGTCCACTCCGCTGGCGGCCAATGCCTCACGACAGTCGAGATAGGTGCGGAGCACCTCTGCGCGGTCCGGAGTGTCATAGCCCCGGATCAGGCCGCGCAGTTGGTGCAGCGCGATCTGCCCGCGTGCGGCCGGTGCGGAGTCGGCGCCGGACCCCTCCGGCAGATCCAGTTCGATCGTGGTTGGCTGCTGCGCGGTTGTCGCCTCACCCGTGGGCTCGAGTTTGATCAGCGGTACGCCGGTCTCGACCTGGGTTCCGGTGCGCACGAGCACTTCCTTCACGCGCGCGGCGAAGGGTGCATTGAGCGCCGTCTCCATCTTCATGGACTCCAGCACCAGCACCGGCGCCCCGGCCGCGACCTCGTCCCCGACCGCAACGGGCGTGGCGACCACCAGCGCGGGCGCCGGCGAACGCAGCATGCCGCCTTCGTCCCGGCTGACGCGATGGGCCACGCCGTCGACCTCGATGAGGTGCACGGTCCCCTGGGCCGCGGTGACCAGCCGGTGGCGACGGCCATCCACAGTGATCCTGCTGTGGACCTCATCGATCCGCTGGAGCCGGGCCGCGAGCGTGCGTGGCTCGACACCTTCGCCCGAGATCGTGACCGTGAAGTGCCCCGGACCGGACTGATGGACGGTCGTCACGAAGCTCGTGGCACCGAGCTTGAGCTCGACGGCCTGACCCGTTTCGTGACGGGTCTG
>DUOB01000120.1 GCA_012839035.1 Propionibacterium sp. | reverse complement strand
CCACGACCCCAGTGAGAGTGGGGGCGAGTCCCCCGGTGCCCGGGCGAGCGCCGGGCGCCGGGCCGAGACCCGACGCCGCCGGGCTGATTCGCTGTTCGCCTACGGCACGCTCGCGCCGGCGTTCGCCATCCTCCTCGGATTCACCGTACTTCCGTTCGTCATGACGCTCTGGCGCAGCCTGCAAACGCGCAGGGGCGATTTCACCACGTCCCACTACGAGCGCATGGTGTCCAGCGGTGTCTTTCACCAGGTGCTGCAGAACAACGTCATCTATACCTTGGTGACGGTGCCGGCGACAGTCGTGGTGTCCCTCGGCCTGGCTCTGCTCGGCGCCAACCTGGTGCGGGGAAAATCCCTCGCTCGGGTCTCGTTTCTGGCGCCCGCAATGCTGCCGATCGTGGCAGCCGGCACGATCTGGATCTACTTCTATCAACCGACATTCGGCCTCATCAACACCATCGCGTCAGCGCTGAGCCTGCCCACCCCGAACTGGCTCGGTTCGTCGGCCACTGCCCTGCCCGCCATGATGGTGGTCGCCGTCTGGCAACAGGCGGGGCTGTTCGTCATCTTCTATCTCGCGGCCCTGCTGTCGATGGACCCGCAGCTGCGTGAAGCGGCACGGATCGAGGGCACCAGCGCGTGGACCTTCTTCCGGCGAGTGACATGGCCGCTGCTCATGCCGACCACTCTGTTCGTCTCGGTCGTCGCCACTGCGAACTCGTTCAAGCAGGTCGATCTGATCTTCGTGATGACCAGGGGCGGCCCGCACGACTCCACGAACCTGCTGCTCTATCACGTGTGGGAGACAGCGTTCGGACAGTTCCGGCCGGAATACGCCGCAGCAGTCACCGTGGTGCTCGTGCTCATTCTCATGGTCGTGGCGATCGCCCAGATCCGGTTGCTGGACCAGCGGATCCACTACCGATGAGGAACCATGTCTGACACGTTGACCACCGATCCGCAGTCGGCACCCGCGCGGGCACCCGGTCGCACCCGACACGTCCCGACACCCCCGACCGACAACTGGCGCCGACTGCCGATCGTCGTCCTGGCGTGGGTCCTGGCCTTTCTATGGGTGTTCCCCCTCCTGCTGGTCATGGTGCTGGCGTTCCGCGAATCCCCCACGGACTGGTCCCTGTTCAGCGGATGGACCCTCAACAACGTCGTCGGCGTCTGGGAATCAGCGCCATTCGACCGGTACTACCGCAACAGCTTCCTGCTGGTGGCGGGACTCACCACGGCCCAGATCATCCTCGGAGTGTTGGCCGCATACGCCTTTGCCCGTTTTCACTTCCCCGGCCACCACATCCTGTTCACGATCGTGCTGGCGCAGCTGGTGATCTTCCCCGAGATCATGCTCGTGGAGAACTTCCAGATCATTTCCCGCATGGATCTCGACAACACCTTGATCGGTGTGGGGTTGCCGTACGCCGCCAGTGCCTTCGGAATCTTCCTGCTCCGGCAGTCGTTCAAGACAGTCCCCAAGGAACTCGTCGAGGCGGCCGAGATGGAGGGTCTCGGCCGCCTGCGAGTCCTTTGGCAGGTCTACCTGCCGCTCTGCCGGTCCACGATCGTCGCCTATGCGATGGTGTCGGTGTCGTTCCACTGGAACAACTTCCTGTGGCCACTCATCGCCACCCGCACAGCGGACGCCCGTCCGGTGACCGTGGGTGTCGTCCGGTTCCTTGCACCCGAGTCCGGCATCGATTTCGCCTCACTGACCGCCGGCACCTTCATCACTGTCATCCCGTTGCTGATCTTCTTCATCGCGATGCAGCGCCAGTTCGTCCAGAACTTCATGCGGTCGGGCATCAAATAGTCCGCGCGGCTGGTGTGCCTCTCCGGTGTCGTCCTGGCAACACCGGAGAGACACACGAGTCCCGGGTGGGAGAGGTCAGACGCGCTCGGACTGCTGCTCGGCCTCGGACAGCTCAGCCGCTTGGCCGGGCTCGAGATAGACCCGCTTGCCGAGCTCCACGAACTGCTTGGACTTCTCCGCCATCCCCTCGCGGAGTTGGTCCGAAAAGGCGTCGCGGATGTCCTGGCTGATCCGCATGGAGCAGAACTTCGGACCACACATCGAGCAGAAGTGGGCGGTCTTCGCCGGCTCCGCCGGGAGGGTTTCGTCGTGATAGGCGATCGCGGTGTCCGGATCGAGCGCGAGCGCGAACTGGTCGTGCCAGCGGAACTCGAACCGGGCCTTGGACAGTGCATCGTCCCGGACCCGGGCCCCCGGGTGGCCCTTGGCGACATCGGCGGCATGGGCCGCGATCTTGTAGGTGATCACACCCACCTTCACGTCATCCCTGTTCGGCAGCCCGAGATGTTCCTTGGGCGTGACATAGCAGAGCATCGCGGTGCCGTGCTGGGCGATGACCGCGGCGCCGATCGCCGAGGTGATGTGGTCATAGCCGGGCGCGATATCGGTGACGAGCGGGCCGAGCGTATAGAACGGCGCCCCATGGCACCAGTCCTGCTGCAGCCGCACGTTTTCCTCCACGAGGTCGAGCGGCACATGGCCCGGGCCCTCGACCATCACCTGGACGTCGTACGCCCATGCCCGCCGCGTGAGCTCGGCCAGCGTACGCAACTCGGAGAGCTGAGCCTCGTCGTTGGCGTCGGCGACCGAACCGGGCCGCAGCCCGTCGCCGAGCGAGAAGGCGACGTCGTACTGCGCGAAGATCTCGCACAGCTCGTCGAAATTCTCGTAGAGGAACGACTCCTTGTGGTGCGCCAGGCACCAGCCCGCCATGATCGACCCGCCACGGGACACGATGCCCGTGACGCGCTCGGCGGTGAGGGGGACATAGCGGAGGAGGACGCCGGCGTGGATCGTCATATAGTCCACGCCCTGCTCGGCCTGCTCGATCACGGTGTCGCGGAAGATCTCCCACGTCAGCTTGTCCGCCTCGCCATTGACCTTTTCCAGAGCCTGGTAGATCGGCACGGTCCCGATCGGGACGGGTGAGTTGCGCAGGATCCACTCGCGGGTGGTGTGGATGTCGTCACCGGTGGAGAGGTCCATGACGGTGTCGGCGCCCCAGCGGGTCGCCCACGTGAGCTTCTCGACCTCCTCGGCAATCGACGAGGTGATCGCCGAGTTGCCGATGTTGGCGTTGACCTTGGTCAGGAACCGGCGCCCGATGATCATCGGCTCGGACTCGGGGTGGTTGACGTTCGCGGGGATGATCGCCCGGCCCGCCGCGACCTCGGAACGCACGAGCTCGACGTCCACGTTCTCGCGCAACGCGATGAACTCCATTTCAGGGGTGATTTCACCGCGTCGCGCATAGTGCATCTGCGTCACGGTGCGGCCGTCGCGGGCGCGCAGCGGCGTACGCTTCTCACCCCGCCAGGCCTGGGACGCCTCACCGCGACGCATCGCCGCCCGGCCGTCATCGGCCAGGTTGCGCTCACGGCCCGCGTACTCCTCCACGTCACCCCGTGCCGCGATCCACTCCGCGCGCCGGGGTGGCAGGCCGACCGTCGGGTCACTGCCCGGGCCTGCCGTTCGATAGACGTGGACGTCGGGATTGGCCGCCCCATCAGGGGAATCGGCCAGAGAGATGGCGGTGACAGGGACGTTCAGGCCGCCCTCATCGAGGTGATGGATGCGGTGCTGGGGATGGATCTCGTCCATGAAAATACTCACTTCCTTCGCCGGCATGACCCGGACAGGTTCGACGGTCCGGGCGGCGTCAGCCCGATCTCAGCCTCCTGCCGGAGGCCCCCGTGTGGGTTGCTCCGCACACCCTAGCCAACGAACTTCCCGGGCGAGGAAGATTGCCGGCTCTTCACAGATCAGGGTGGGTGACCGGGAGGAGAATTCTGGGCGGGTCGGTCGGGGTGAGGGGGCCCTCGGGTTGTGAGGATGAAGGTGTCTAGTCCACATCACTACCCAAGGGCCTGTGTTGAACGCTACCGCACCCTGCCTGGATTCCTTCTGCCGTTTGGACCGGCTCGGTCTGACGGTCCTCAGCCAGCACGTCGAGCCTGACCACAGCGTCTTGGTGTGTGCCCCTACGACCGATCCGAAACCGTGTCCTGGGTGTGCCCGTCCGGGCGTGCGGCATGACACGGTGGTGCGGGACCTGGCGCATGTGCCTTACGGCTGGAAACCAACCATCCTGCGGGTACGTGTGCCGCGGTATCGCTGTCGCGAGTGTCGGCGGACGTGGCGGCACTGCCTCAAGCCTGCCGCTGCCTCGCGGGGCAAGCTGTCGCGGGATGCGGTCACGATGGCGGTGAAATCGATCGTGATCGATCGGCTCTCGATCGCCCGGACCGCGGCCAATCTCGGGGTGGGGTGGAACACCGCCAGCGACGCCATCCTGGCCGCGGCCACCGATTGGCTGTTCACCGACCCACAGCGGCTGGACGGGGTCACCACCGTCGGGGTCGATGAGCAT
>DUOB01000005.1 GCA_012839035.1 Propionibacterium sp. | reverse complement strand
TGAACGCCGTCTGGGTGCGCTTGTGGCCGATCGCGTCGATCTCGTCGAGGAACAGCACCGCCGGTGCGGACCGGCGGGCCAGCTCGAACAGTTCGTGGAGGTTGCCCTCGGACTGCCCGATATACATGTCCAGCACGTCCGACAGTGTCACGTTGATGAAGCCTGCGCCCATCTCCCCGGCCACCGCGCGCGCGATATAGGTCTTGCCGCAACCCGGCGGGCCATAGAGCAGCAGGCCACCGCGGAGACTCTTGCCATAGAGCTTTCGCAGATCCGGGTTGCGCATCGGAGCGAGGAAGGAAATCTCCAACCGTTCCTTCACATGCTGCATCCCGCCCACATCGGCGAGGGTGATGCCGGCCTTTTCGACCTCCCAGATGTCGGCCGCTGCGATGGAGTGGGGTCCTTCGCTCAGCGCCTCACCCAACGGAGCCTGATCGTCGGCAGAGCCGGTGGGGTCGGGGTCGGTCACGAACATCGGTTTCGGTCCGTCGCCGAATTGTTGTTCGGCCATGGACCAGTTGAACGGTTCCGGTTCCGGTTCCGGAAGCGGATCAGTGGCTGCCGGTGTGCCGGCGGTGAAGGCGCGCCCCATGATCTCGTGGGCCCGGGTGCTGGTCGGGTCGTGCTGGAGGGCGATCGCGCACTGCTGCACTGCCTCGGGACCGCGGCCATCGGCGAGCAACAGCTCCGCCACGTGCAACCGGAGCGGCACATCGTCGGGACGGGCGTCCACGGCCAGCAACAGGGAGTCGATCAGGGGGTTGACCATGCAGACATGCTAATCGTCAGCGGGGCGGGGGCTCAGCGAGAAATGAGCACTCTCCGGCAGGCGTGCATGGCCGGTTGGATCGCGGGGCGCCGACAGCGTACGGCTGCATAGGATGCTGGGCGATGGCAGGCGCGCTGACCGATGCGGTCCTTGAATTCTGGCGATATCTCCGGGTGCTCGCGGTGGATACCGTCCGGATGTTCGTGCGCCTGTTTCCGGAGCTGGTTGCGCTGCAACTGCTGGGGTGGCTCGGTTATGGCGTCTCCCTGCGGGTGGGGGCGTCGATCTCCTATGACCATCCGTGGCTCGCGCTGGTCGTGTTCTCCACCGGCTTTGTCTTCGTCCTCGCCGCGATCGTCCTGCAGCTCCGTCTGGTCGGTGCGGAGCTGGGCATCCGCGAGCTGCTGCCCGATGACGCGCCCGAGGACGACCGGGACGAGGGGATCGGCCGGCTCCTCGCCCTGACGCTGCTGCCCTTCCTCGGCATCTATGCCGCGTTCGGATTCGTCCAGGACCGGGCACAGGAGTTGATGGTCAGCTCGCTGGTGCAGACGGGGATCCTGGCCGACAAAACTCTGGCGTCCCAGCTGGCACCCCAGAACGCGCAGGAAATCGG
Organism: Propionibacterium sp.; assembly: GCA_012839035.1. Classification (GTDB taxonomy): domain Bacteria; phylum Actinomycetota; class Actinomycetes; order Propionibacteriales; family Propionibacteriaceae; genus Enemella. Next base: position 11,242 of record DUOB01000005.1, on the reverse strand, counting down.
AGTCGTGGTCGGGGTCGTCGTGGGGGCGTACCTCATCCGTCGGGTCCTGGACCTCGTGCACGAGGCGACCGATCTGCGGATACTCGGCCTGCTGTCCGCATTCGCCGAGGCGTTCTTCATGCTCAGCCTCCTGCTGTCCGGTGGCCATCTCCTGAGTTTCATCAGGCACTGGTTCTCCACCCGCGTGCTCGCGCAGTGGATCGATGGTTGGGTGGACGGCCTGGCCGCGGTGCTCGCGGTGATCAAGATCAATCTGCCCGCGATCATCACCGCGGTCGGCGGATTCCTGACCGAGCAGGCCATCCCGTTCCTGCTGGAGGTGATCGGCCAGCCGATGGCATGGCTCGCGGTGGCCGCCCTGATCTATGGCTCGCACGTCCTGTCGCTGGCGGACCTGTGGCGCAAGGGCACGAGACCCTCGGACGCCGCTCGCGAGCTGGCCCGGATCAGGGCGACCGGTCCTCGCAAGGCGGGTTCGTCGAGACAGCGTCGCGTCTGGCTGGAATTCCAGGAGATCTTCCTGGGGGATATCGATGACAAGTATGTCCCCACGTTCCAGTCGTTGCGTCTGGTCCTGCACGCCGGGGTGCTGTTCCTCAGTGCGTTCGTCGTGCTGCACTGGGCGATCACCCGCGTGGGCGATCTGTTCTCCAGTCTGATGACCCGAATGATGGGCGGGCACACGGTCGACTTCTGGTACACCTGGGAAGTCCTCATCGACCTCTCCCGCGACCTCCCCTTCGAGCCGCTGCGCATCTGCCTGCTGGCGGTGGCCCTGCGCGAGGCCCTGTTGTTCTTCCGTTCCCGTGCGGAGGCGACGAATGCGCAACGCTATGCGGGCGTCGCCACCGTGGACACCGGGGCAGTGCCGAGCCGGATGGCGGAATCGTGAGCCCCCGTCGCCTCACCAAGCGCAATGTGGCCGCTGTGATCGTTGCGATCACCGTGCTGTTGGCGACCGGGGTCCTGGAGGGGCTGTTCGATCGTGCCTTCGGTCCGGAAGCGTGGGGGGCACGGTTCGAGAATGTCGCCGCGGGTGTGGGGGATGTGGTGGATGTGGATGGAGTACGCGCGAGTGTGCTCTCGGTCGAATCGGCCTATCGGCTGCGGGAAGTCTCCGACGAGCTGGTGGCGAACGGCATCTTCGTGATCGTCCGCCTGCGGGGCGAATTCCCGGCGGCCGGGCGTACCAATATCGGTGAACTCGCGGTGCTCTCCGCCGACGGCATCCCCACCGAGCGGGTCGCCGGACTGCCACCCCAGGTGTCGACGGGTTTCTGGGAGGAGAGCACGGTTGCTTTCGACGTCGATCCTGACCGGCTCACCGGATTGCGGTTGACCATTGCCCAGCGCGAGGTGACGTTCCGCTATCGCACCCGGGCCGTGGTCGACCTGGCGATCGATGAACGCCGGGCCGCAGAGTTCAGGGCGATGCCCACGGAACACGTCCATGACGTGGCCGAAACGGAGACCGGGGCTCTGCCGTGACCCTGCGCAGAATCAAGGTCTGGTTGGCGCTGTGGATCGTGCTCATGGCGTGCACGGTCTATGTCGCCGGTTGGGTGTTCTACGCCACCATGCACCTCGTGAACGTCGGAGTGCAGGTGCCACCGGGTGAGAGCGTGGTCACCAAGGACGGTGTGACGATCCGGCTTGTTTCCCTGCATCAGAGCCGTGAGGTGCCCGGACCCTATTCCACGACCGAGGCGGCGCCCGGCGCGACCTTCGTCCTCGCAACGCTGGAGGCGACGGTGTCCGAGCCGGAGTCCTTCTGCCACGTCGACCTGATGGGCCGCGATGGAAAGAACTGGGAGTACACCACGCGTGCCCATTCCGAGCGGGCCGATTTCAGGTGTCACGAGTTCGCACCGGGGGTGCCGACGCGCGGTGAGGTGGTGTTCGAGATCCCCGAGGTCGAGGTGGACCACCTGATGGGCGTACGGCTCCAGTTCGAGACCGACCGTCTCTATCGCAGTCTCGTGCTGCGCCCGGGAGAACAGCCATGACGACTCCCCTCGGCTCCTCCTATACGAATCCTCCCGGGGTCCGGCTCGATCCCCAGCGCCTCGATCCGGCTTGGCCGCAGCCTCGACCGGCCGGTGCCGGGGGTGGGGTCGTGGTGCTCGCGATCATCGCCGTGCTGATCCTGCTGCTGGGCACGATCTGGGCAGGTGGCGGGTTCGAACGGCGGCGGGATCTCGTGCAGGCGTACCCGCCCGGAACCACCCTCGACGCCGGTTCCTTCACGCTGCGCATTGACCGTGTCGAGGCGCGTTTCCAACCCGATCCGGGATTCGGCCATGACGAGCCGTACTGGGAACTCCATGCCCATGGGACCGCCACCAACACGACCGAGGAGGGGCTCGCGCTGTATCGGATCGGGGTCCTCGCCTTGCCCGACGGCTGGGTCTATCGAGGGCAGGATTTCAACCCGATGATGCGCACCTCGGACGGCAAGCTCGTCACCAATCAGAACGGCCAGTTGGCCGCCGGCATGGCGGATGTCCCCGTCCGCATCCGGAGTGAATTGCCCGCGGAGTGGGAGCCGACGGGGCATGTTTATGTGGGCGTGCAGCAGCAGGCGTACGCCGCCCACCGCATCGACCAGGGTTTCACCGACAAGTGGTGGGGCAACGACCGCGGCGGCAAGGTGCTGGGCTTTTGGGTGCCGGTGACAGTGCTCCCGGAGGGGGCACTGTAGGTATGCCGGGGCGACCCCGCGGTCGTTGTGCTGACCTCCCCGTGGGGCTCCACTTCCCAGCATGAACCCGACCTCGCTACCTGCCTGCACGTTGGGAAGTGCATTTCAGGCTGGGAAGTGCTCGGTCATGTTGGGATGTGGAGCGACCGCGGGGGTGCGGGGGTCGTCCCCCGCACAGAATTTGAGAGCTCAGAACGGCCAGTACACAAACAGCAGTTCCGCGATCACGAGCACCGCGAGGATGAGAATCAGCAGGGGCACGATGGGCGGCCATTTGGATTTCGGTGGCGGAGCCGCGTGGTTGATCCGTGGTGGTTGGGGCGGCGGTGGTGGGGGTGGCGGCTTTGGTGGGGCGGGCAGTGGTGGAACCTCGTGCAGGGAACGGTCATAGTGCACCGCGCCGGAGGCGAGGAACCATGCAGGCAGTTCGGTGGCCGGGCGCCGGATGAGTCGGGTGCCGATCCTGTCCAGGCCGGGTTCGATGGCTTCGCCGGTGACAAGGACTTCGTCGAGGAGTTCGCGGCGTACGCCGGGCTGGGTCAGGGCCTCCTCGGCGAGTCCGGGCAGGACGTCGAGGGCCGGGAGGTTGTCGTCGGCGCTGGCGGTGCCGAGGACGATGAACATGGCGCCCATGCGAGCGATGGCCGATGCGGTGTTCCGGTCCGCATCCAGCATCAACAGCCGTGAGCCCTGCCCGCCGGCGGCCCGATAGGCGGCGGCCACGGCGACGGGCTCGGGCACCGGGTCGATCGTGATGCCGGCGCGGCTCGCGGCCAGACGGAGCTTGATGATCTGGTCCCCGCTCCAGCCGTCCGGGTGGGTGACCAGTGTGCGTTCGGGCGGCGTGTCGGCATGGGCGACGGCGAGTTGGTACGCCTCCCGCAGCAGCGCTCCAACGATCTCGATGGGGTCGTGTCGCCCCTTCGCCTCGGGGGGTGAAACGCCGTCCGCCTGGGCGGAGATCAGGGCGTACGGATCCAGAACCAGACCCTCGGGCGACAGGCCGGCCCGATCCAACGCGGCGACGCCGACGAGGGTCCGGGAGCCATCGGACCAGACCGCTGACGGCATGCCCTCGGGACGGATGGCCCGGGGATCGTCAGGCAGGGCGTCCTTGTCGGATTCACTCGTTCCTGGGTCCGGCGGGGAGGTCTCGTCCGTCGTTGTTCCGGGCGTGTCCTTCGCCGAATCGGGATCGTGGGTCCCGGGGGTGGCTACTGGCGGGCCGAGCCGGATGAGTTCGGGCTCTGCGGGACCTGTGGTGAGGGTGCGTGCCGCCCACGTGCGCGCGGGCGAAACAGCGATGGCCAGAATCCAGCCCATCCCACCTCCCGGAGTGCGCGTGACAGCATCCCCGAGGATATACCGGGGGAGCGTTCCGGCCGCGGAAGCGAGCGGTTCGCCACGTGTGGCGTTCTCGGGATCGGGGGGCGTACGCGGGCCTTCGCGATCGTGCGGATTCGGCCCTTGACGGCCTAGAGGCCCCGGGAGCCATACGGGGGACCCGTTCCACCCCCCTGAAGCGCTCCCACAGACCATTGCGGGGCAATGAATGGCATTGCCTGTGGACAGGAGCCTTCCGCAACTCCGGTTCTGGCGACAAAACCGGTAGACTCCGCAGGGTTGACCCAACCTACGGAAGGATGTCCATGACGCAGAGCCCTGACTCGCTCTCGCCGGTTGGTGACCCTCAGGAGAGTGTTGCGGACGTCCCGGTTCCAGACGCAGCCCCTGGGATCACCGAGGAACAATCGGCGAAGGTCGAGGAGAAGGCCGAGCGCCAGAAACGGCATCTGGTGGAGGAGGGCGTCTATGACGCCTCCGCGATCACCGTGCTCGAGGGCTTGGAGGCGGTGCGCAAGCGCCCGGGCATGTACATCGGGTCCACCGGCGAACGCGGCCTCCATCACCTGGTCTATGAAATCGTCGACAACGCGGTCGATGAAGCACTTGCGGGCTATTGCGACACGATCGACATCCGCATCCTCCCCGAGGGCGGCATCTCGGTCAGTGACAACGGCCGTGGCATCCCGGTGGAGACGCATGCCGGCAAGGGCATCCCGGCGGTCACGCTCGTTTATACGGAGCTGCATGCCGGCGGCAAGTTCGGTGATGGCGGCTACAAGGTCTCCGGCGGACTGCACGGTGTCGGCGCTTCGGTGGTCAATGCATTGTCGGAGAAGCTGACGATTGAAGTACGCCGTGATGGCCACCTGTGGACGCAGGAGTTCCACCTCGGTGTGCCGACGGGTGACCTGGTCAAGGGCCCGGAACGCACGGAAACGGGCACCCGGGTGACGTTCTATCCCTCTCCCGACATCTTCGAGACCACCGACTATTCCTGGGAGACCCTGTCCACTCGTTTCCGGGAGATGGCCTTCCTCAACAAGGGCCTCACGATCAAGATCACCGATGAGCGCGAGGGGAACGTCGATGAGGAGGGCGAACAGCACGAGGCGACCTATCGCTACGACGAGGGCCTGATCGACTATGTCCGCTATCTCAACGCCAAGGGCAAGGAACCGGTCCACGACACGGTGATCAACCTCGAGACCGAGGACGAGGCCAACGGGTTGTCGCTCGAGGTCGCGATGCAGTGGACGACGGCCTACACCGAATCGGTCCACACGTTCGCCAACGCCATCAACACCCACGAGGGGGGCACGCACGAGGAAGGTTTCCGGGCGGCGCTGACCTATACGGTCAACAAATGGGCCGAGGCCTGGGGCATGGTCAAGCGGCCCGAGGATCGGCTCGGTGGCGAGGACATCCGGGAGGGCCTGACCGCGATCGTCTCGGTGAAGCTCGCCGAGCCCCAGTTCGAGGGCCAGACCAAGACCAAGCTCGGCAACACCGAGGCGCGTTCGTTCGTCCAGCGCACGGTCAACGACATCCTGTCCGACTGGATGGAGGAGAACCCTGCGGAGGGCAAGGTCATCGTCCGCAAGGCCCAAGCGGCGGCGACCGCGCGTGCGGCGGCCCGCAAGGCGCGCGACCTGGCCCGCAACCGCAAAGGGCTGCTCGGTTCCGGCGGCCTGCCCGGCAAGCTGAAGGACTGCCAGTCGACCAACCCCGAGGAGTGTGAGCTCTTCATCGTGGAGGGTGACTCCGCCGGTGGCTCGGCCCGCAACGGCCGTGATCCCCGCACTCAGGCGATCCTCCCGATCCGTGGCAAGATCCTCAACGTCGAAAAGGCCCGCCTCGACAAAATCCTCGCCAATCGGGAGGTCGAGGCGATCATCACCGCTCTCGGCACCGGCATGCAGGACGACTTCGACCTGGACAAGCTGCGCTATCACAAGCTCGTGCTGATGGCGGACGCCGATGTCGATGGCGCCCACATCCGAACCCTGCTGCTCACTTTGTTGTTCCGGTTCATGAAGCCCCTGATCGATCACGGGCACGTCTACCTCGCGCAGCCGCCGCTGTTCCGTCTCCGGTGGACGAACGCTGAGCATCAGCTCGCCTATTCGGACATTGAACGTGACGCACTGTTGAAGGCCGGCCAGGAAGCGGGCAAGAAGTTGCCGCAGGTGAATCCGATCCAGCGCTACAAGGGTTTGGGAGAAATGGACGCCGACGACCTGTGGGAGACCACGATGAATCCCGAGAATCGGATCCTGCTCCAGGTGACGCTGGAGGACGCGGCCCGGGCCGACGAGATGTTCTCGATCCTCATGGGTGAGGACGTCGAGTTGCGTCGCACGTTCATCCAGCGCAATGCCAAGGACGTTCGGTTCCTCGACATTTGACGCGCAGGGGGTGCGCGGTTGCGTACTCCTGCGAAATTCCCCTCCCGCACAGACGTTAGTTAGGCAGGCATGACCGAGACGCCGGACGAATCGATGAACGACAACGAGTCCTTGGTCGACGAGATCGTTCCCCCGCAGAAGGGGACGACCGAACCGATCGATCTGCAGGTGGAGATCCAGCGGTCCTATCTCGACTATGCGATGAGCGTCATCGTGGGGCGGGCGCTCCCGGATGTCCGCGACGGGCTCAAACCCGTGCACCGCCGGGTGCTCTATGCGATGTATGACGGTGGCTATCGCCCCGACCGCGGCTGGAACAAATGCTCCCGCGTGGTCGGCGAGGTGATGGGTCTCTATCACCCGCATGGCGACTCGGCGATCTATGACACATTGGTACGCCTCGCCCAGCCCTGGGTGATGCGGCACCCGTTGGTCGCGGGCCAGGGCAACTTCGGTTCGCCGGGCGACGACCCGGCCGCGGCGATGCGCTACACCGAGTGCAAGATGGCGCCGCTGGCGATGGAGATGGTCCGCGACATCGACGAGGACACCGTCGATTTCAAGCCGAACTATGACAACCGGGAGATGGAGCCGACGGTTCTGCCGGCCCGGTTCCCGAACCTGCTGGTCAACGGTTCGACCGGCATCGCGGTCGGCATGGCGACGAACATCCCGACCCACAACCTGCGCGAGGTCGCGGAGGCCGTGCAGTGGTCGCTCGATCACCCGGAAGCGACCGCCGAGGAGCTCCTCGACGCTGCGATGGAGCGGGTCAAGGGCCCGGACTTCCCCAACGGTGCGCTGATCGTGGGCCGCGAGGGGATCGAGCGGGCCTATCGCACGGGTCGCGGGTCCGTCACGATGCGCGCGGTGATCGACATCGAGGAGGATTCCTCGGGTCGCACACAGCTGGTCATCACCGAACTGCCGCACATGTGCAACCCGGACCGCCTGGCCGAGAAGATCGCCGAGCTGGTCAACACCGGACGTCTCGGGGGCATCGCCGACATCAAGGACGACACCTCCGCCCGCACCGGCCAGCGACTCGTGGTCGTGCTCAAGCGCGACGCCCAGCCGCGCGTGGTGATGAACAACCTCTACAAGCACACGCAACTGCAGGACACGTTCGGCTGCAACATGCTGGCGCTGGTGGACGAGGTCCCGCGGACGCTGCGGCTCGACCAGTTCATCTCCTATTGGATCAGCCACCAGATCGATGTGATCCGGCGCCGGACCCAGTTCCGGCTCAACAAGGCCGAGGAACAGGCCCACATCTATCGCGGCCTGGTCAAGGCGCTCGATGCGCTGGACGAGGTCATCGCCCTGATCCGTCGTTCCGCATCGACCGAGGAGGCGCGCGAAGGTCTGAAACAACTGCTCGATATCGACGACGTCCAGGCGACGGCGATTCTCGACATGCAGCTTCGCCGTCTGGCGGCTCTCGAGCGGCAGAAGATCATCGACACGCTCGCCGAGATCGAGCGCCGGATCGCCGACCTCAAGGACATCCTCGCCAGCGACGAACGTCAGCGCGCGATCATCGGAGAAGAGCTCGCGGAGATCGTCGACAAATATGGTGACGATCGGCGTACGCGCATCGTCGCCGCCGACGGCGACCTCTCCGACGAGGACTTCATCCCGGACTTCGATGTCGTGGTGACGATCACCCAGGGTGGGTACGCGAAGCGCACCCGCACCGAGCAATATCGGGTGCAGAAGCGGGGTGGCAAGGGCGTACGCGGGGCCGCGCTGCGCGCTGATGACGAGGTCGCGCACCTGTTCGCGACGACCAACCACCACTGGGTCCTGTTCTTCACCAACATGGGCAGGGTCTACCGGGCGAAGGTATGGCAGTTGCCCGAGGCCGGTCGTGACGCCCGCGGGTCCCATGTGGCCGGCCTGTTGTCGTTCCTGCCGGATGAGCGGATCGCGCAGGTGTTGACGATCCGGGGCTATGACGATGAGCCGTACCTCCTCCTGGCGACCAAGAACGGGCTGGTGAAGAAGACGGAACTGTCGGCGTACGACTCTCCCCGCCAGGCCGGGGTCATCGCCATCAATTTCCGTGACGACTATGACCAACTCATCGGCGCGGGACTGTGTGGCCCGGAGGATCACGTCCTGCTGTTGTCGCGCAAGGGTCAGGCGATCCGCTTCCCCGCCGACGACACGCAGTTGCGGCCCATGGGTCGAGCGACATCGGGTGTCACGGGCATGAAGTTCCGTGGCGATGACGAACTGCTGGCGATGGCGATCATCGGCCACGATCTGCCCCAGGATGACCGGTTCGTGTTCACGGTGACGGACGAGGGCTTCGGCAAGCGGACCAAAGTCAGTGAATATCGCGAGCAGGGTCGAGGCGGCTTCGGTGTCAAGGCCATGCGTCTCAACGACGAACGCGGACACCTCGTCGGCGGCCTCGTGGTCCAGGAGTCCGATGAAGTCATCGCCATCAAGAACAGCGGTCAGATCACGCGCAGCCCGGTGTCCGAAGTGCCGGTCAAGGGCCGCGACACCATGGGCGTCAAGTTCGTGGGCGTGACCGAGGACGACCTTGTTTCCCTCATCGCGCTCAACCCGGAGAACTCTGTGATTGACGACGAAAACGGCGAGAACGGAACGGCAGAATCGACCGATCCCGCCTTGGAAGGGCATGATGGAGCGTCGCCGAATGACGCCGAGGTGACTGACCCGGTCAGCGACACAGGCGATGACGATGCCGCCCAGGCGGAGGAGGACGACCGTGAGTGATCCGAAGAAGCCCGGCCCCAACGCGCCGGGTCCGGAGCCGGACACGACGATGATCCGCCCCGCCTCCGACATTGTGGGTCAGAACAAGGAAACGGGTGGGAAGCGGGCAGACCGCGTACGCGACTGGGTGAACCGCAACAACCCGTCGTCCGGTCCTGACCAGTCCTCCGGTGCCGGTTCGGAGCCCACCCTGAGAGTGCCGTCCCATGAACGCGCCCAGCGCGGCACCGAACCGAAGGCCGGACAGCAGGTGTTCCGAGCCGGCGGGTCGACTGTTGCGCCCGAGGCACACACGGAGACCACTGTGCTCAAGGACCAGCCCTCAGCCGAGTCGGACAAGGAATCCCCCCGGGCATCGGGCGGCTTCATGAGCAAGGTCAAGAAGAGTGCTCGCACGGTGTCCACGGGTGTGGTCGGTGCGGCCGCCGGCGCGATGGGCGGTGAGGAGGCGGAGACGGCAGTCTCCGGCGTACCGGCTCCTGATCCGGAAACCACTCGGCGGCCCGGTGCCGCGCGCCGCACCCGCAAGGCACGGCTGCGCCTGTCACAGATCGACCCCTGGTCGGTGATGAAGACGGCGTTCCTCTTCTCCGTGGCCGCCGGCATTGTGCTCTGGGTCGCGACCGGCACGATCTGGGCCGTGATCTCGGCATCAGGCATGTTCGAGGAGATCAACAAGATCGTCGGTGGCATCATCCAGACCCCGGGCGATGACACTCCGTTCCGGATTCAGGACTACATCAACACGAGCAAGGTCATGGGCACAGCGGCCTTCATCGCGGTGATCGATGTGGTCATCTTCACCGCGCTGGCCACCTTGGGCGCCTTCCTCTACAACCTCGCGTCCGCGATGATCGGTGGACTCGAGGTCACCCTCGCCGAGGACTGACCGAAAGAATTGAGCATTCGTTTGAATCGTCCCGGCGTGGCGCGCCGGGATTGTGGATCGAATGGTCAATTTCGCCATGACAGTGCTGATTCAGCGCAGCCTCGGCATCACCGCCGATTCCGCTCATCGAAGCGCTGCGGCCAGTGGGTGTGCGGCTCGCGAGGCACCTTGGAACGAGGACTCGGAGTGGATTTGGTGAACTCTCGGGGCTGTAGTAACGTCTCTCCTCGGTGCTGATGCATCGCGCGCCTATAGCTCAGACGGTTAGAGCGCTGCCCTGATAAGGCAGAGGTCACTGGTTCAAGTCCAGTTAGGCGCACACAGCATCCTTCCCAGCCAGCACTGGTTTGTGCGGGCAACCACTGGACGTGCAGGCGTCTTGACGACATTTTTCGGGACTTCAGTGGCCCCGAAGTCCATTAGCCGGGGCCACTGACGACAAGAACACGGGCGGGCCGGTGTTAGTCCCGCAACTTTATGCCCTGGCGCTCGACAACGCTGCGCAAATATTCCTCCAAGTCCGCTGTGCCAGAGCGGAAGTAGTTCGCATGCGTGACCATGACGGACTCGATCGAATCGGAACCGACCAAGACGATGTCGATCTCAGCTTCATTGCGATGGAGCCGCTCCAAGCGCTGGTACTCGGCGACGGCTGCCGTGGCATCGTTCCCGAAGTCCTGCTGTGAGACCAAGCGCCCGCAGTGTCGGTCGTAGACCAACAGGAAGTTGCGGATGTCGCTGTTCTTAGTCATGGCTCCTCCCCTCTTCAAGCATGGCACTCCACGCTTCATTGAACTCATCATCGGTCACTGGCGAAGGTTTGCCTAGCTCCTGTGCCTCAAGGATGCTTGAGTAGAGGCGTGCCCAGCGGTGAAATGCCGTATCACCGTCTTGTTTTCTGTTCACTCCAACAATATTGGACACCTGCTCCACCATCTCGGCCCACGCGTGCATGGTGCTGGTGCGTAGCTGTACCTCAACCGGCCTCGGGTCACGGCCATACATGCAGATCAGGTGGACGGCCCGGTAGCCGCTCTGGCGTGGATGATCCACGTAGTCGATCGTCTTAACTCCCTGGGCCTTACGTCGGTTCTCAACGTGGTGCTGCAATTTTCGCAAGTCTTGAAGGGTCGAAACGACCACTCGGAC
>DUOB01000119.1 GCA_012839035.1 Propionibacterium sp. | reverse complement strand
TGCCCGATGGGGTGGGGAAGTGCCCGACCGGGTGGGAAGTGTGCCCGATGGGGTGGGGAAGTGCCCGACCGGGTGGCTCAGCGCCACTGACCATTCCTGGGCCCGTGCCGGAACCCGTTCTCGATCACGCGGCGCAGTGCTTCAGGCTGGTTCACAGTGGCACTCACCCAGCGGACGGTCCACCGACCATGCTCTCGGAGCCTCTCCTCGCGCTGCTTCTCGAAGATCATCACTTGTTCCAGGGAGAGGCCGGCGGGGCGAAGTCGGCCGTACTTGGTTTCCCCATCGAACTCCCCGCACACTCCGAAATCCGGCCAGTCGAAGTCCACCCTGGCGTCGACCTGACCGCGGTCGTTGAAGAACTCCCGTTGCAGATCTGGTGTCGGCAGACCCAGCTGTGCGATGACTACCCGGGAGCGCGATTCACCGGGACTTTCCGCGCGGCCATCACCGAACGTCACCGCCTGACGGGCCGCAACATTTCCTGGCTGACGACGCGCCCGGTCGAGTTCCTCGAAGAGTGCCGCCCGATCGAGGCCCTGGCGGAGGGCGGCGTCGACCACGGCCACGGCGTCGGCGTACGGCAACGATCGGGCACAATCGACGACCGTCCGGGCGTACGTTGTCACAGGCCAGCCACGGAGTTCCGCCCGGGCGTCAGCCGACAATCTCGTGGTGTGCCGATGCGTGTGGCGCCCGACGCGCCCGCCGTGGCCTTTCCCGGGACGAGTGATGTGTACGCGGGCAAGCGCCGAGGCCGGGACCGGGAGTCCGTGCAGCACTGCCGCAGATGTATGGCTGAGCACCGAGTCGGATGAGATCGCCGGGACGGTGGCTGCGATTAGTTCCACGTGCTTGTCCTCAGGCGTGGCCAGCGACCCGGGATCGGCGAAAGCACCCCGGCGCAATCGGATGAGCTCACCGGCGCTGACCCGCCGCCGTACCTCAGCCGGCGTGATCCCCTGGGCCAAGAAATCCTCGTAGCGATGCATAAGGACAGTCGACCGGAGATCACGCGCACATTGGGGCGCCGACGATGGTTGTCCACATGGAAAATGCCAACGGGTGTTGTCCGTTCCGGCTCAGTGTTGTCCCAAAGGCTCGGGTGTTGTCCGTGCCAGCTCCAGGGTTCGCGACAGGCCCGGTGTCCGTTCCAGCTCCAAGGACTTCGCGACGGGCCCGGTGTCCGTTCCAGCTCCAAGGACTTCGCGACGGGCCCGGTGTCCGTTCCAGCTCCAAGGACTTCGCGACGGGCCAGGTGTCGTGTATTCCAGCCGGGGGCTCACGACAGACTCCGGTGTGGTGCGTTTCACGCGGGGGATCACGACAGGACCCGGTGTCCATTCCAGCCCCAAGGACTTCGCGACAGACTCCGGTGTCGTGTGTTCCAGCCGGGGGCTCACGACAGACTCCGGTGTCGTGCAGGTTCGCGTTCGGGCCGCCCCCGCTGGGTGCAGTAGCGCCGGACGCTCGCAACCGTGATTCCGCTCGACCTCCCAACATCAACCACGACATCCCAACATCACTTGCACTTCCCACCCCGCATGCGGGGTGGGGAGTCGGCTTCGTGCTGGGAAGTGGTGGTTCGGGTTGGGGGTCGGGCAGGGGTCGTGGAGGTGGTGCTGGGAAGTGGTGGTTCGTGTTGGGAGGTCGGGCAGCGAGCTCGGGCGGTGCTTCACCGAGGATCTCGTGCGGGCAGGGGCAGCAAGGCCGCATCGGCGACGAGCGTCGGGTCGGTCACGTGGCGGATGAAGAGCTCCGCAGCACGGGTCGGCATGGGGCCGGTGCACAAGTGCCAGGGGCGGTCGAGCGGCGTACCCGGCACGTCCACCACCACCAACTCCCCGGAGGCCAACTCGCGGGCGACTGCGTTGGAGTGCACCAGGGTCACGCCCAGTCCCTCCCGTGCGCCCGCGACGCACGCGCCCTGTGTGCCGAGGGTGAGGACGGGCGGCCGTGGGTCGAAGCCGGTGAGCAATGCTTCGGCGGTCTGCCTGGTGCCCGACCCGTGCTCCCGCAACAGCCACGTGCCCGTGGCCGCGCCCGTTTGGTCTCCGGCGCCCACCACCACCAGTGAGTTCCCCCGCGTCGCGCGGCTGATGAACCCCGACCCGCGCGGAGGCCGACCGGCGAGGACGACGTCCAGCTCGTGATGCCCGAGGGCGGCAAACAGGTCGTCCCGTGGTGCGACGGACAGCACCAGCTCCACCCGCGGGTGGGCTCGGGTGAAGGATGCGATCAAGCGCGGCAGCAGCGTTTCGGCCGCCGTCGTGACGACCCCCACGCGCAGCCGTCCGCGATCGGCGTCGCGTACCGCCGCCCTCGCCTGCTCCACCAGCCCCAGCAGCGCTCGGGCGTACCCCCCGAACACCTCACCGGCCTCCGTCGGCACGATTCCGCGGCCCGCCCGGGTGAAGAGCTTGGTCCCGAGCTCGCTCTCCAGGACGCCGATCGCCGCCGAGACCGCGGGCGGGCTGACCATCAGCAGGTCGGCTGCCGCGGTGATGCTGCCCTCGTCAAGCACGATGCAGAAAGTCTGGAGCCGCGCCCAAGTGAGGGCACTGGGGAGCGGGGGCGGCGTTGAGATGTGCCCTGGACGCTGCTCATCCATCCGTGGATCGGAGTGCTCGTCAGCAGGCCTCGATTCGGTACGCATGGCCCCATTATCAATCGATCGGTGAATCATCTGAACTGAATCTTCCATTGTCGTTTGATCCAGACCCCTGCACTCTGATTCCTGTCTCCCACACACAGAAGCGAGGACGATGGTGAACAACGAGAACGGGCCGGGCCGCTGGGATCCGGGTGTGCAGAGCTACGCCGGGATGGGCTATTGGAATCCCGACTACGTGCCGAAGGACACCGACGTGCTCGCGGTGTTCCGGGTCACCCCGCAGGACGGCGTCGACCCGATCGAGGCCGCCGCGGCGGTCGCAGGTGAGTCCTCCACCGCCACCTGGACCGTGGTCTGGACCGACCGGCTCACCGCCAACGACCACTACCAGGCCAAGGCCTATCGCTGCGAGGAAGTCCCGGGGCGCCCGGGGGAATACTTCGCGTACATCGCCTATGACATCGACCTCTTCGAGGAGGGCTCGATCGCCAACCTGACCTCCTCGATCATCGGCAACGTGTTCGGCTTCAAGCCGCTCAAGGCGCTGCGGCTGGAGGACATGCGGATCCCCGAGATCTATGTGAAGACCTTCCAGGGCCCGGCGCACGGCATCGTGATGGAGCGCGAGCACCTGAACAAGTACGGTCGCCCGCTGCTCGGCGCCACCGTCAAGCCCAAGCTCGGCCTGTCCGCCCGCAACTACGGCCGGGTGATCTACGAGGCCTGCAAGGGCGGCCTCGACTTCACCAAGGACGACGAGAACATCAACTCCCAGCCGTTCATGCGCTGGCGCGACCGGTTCCTGTTCTCCATGGAGGCCGTCAACAAGGCGACCGCGGAGACCGGGGAGCTCAAGGGCCACTACCTGAACATCACCGCGGGCACGATGGAGGACATGTACGAACGCGCCGAGTTCGCCCGTGACCTCGGCTCCGTGATCGTCATGATCGACCTCACGATCGGCTACACCGCGATCCAGTCGATGGCCAAGTGGTGCCGCAACAACGGCGTCCTGCTCCACCTCCACCGCGCGGGCCACTCGACCTATACGCGCCAGAAGACCCATGGCGTGAGCTTCCGGGTGATCGCGAAGTGGGTACGCCTCATGGGCGTCGACCACGTCCACGCCGGCACGGTCGTCGGCAAGCTCGAGGGCGACCCGGCCACCACCCGCGGCTTCTATGACACCCTGCGTCTCGATCGCGTCCCGACCAACCCCGAGCACGGCATCTTCTTCGACCAGAACTGGGCGTCGATGCCCGGTGTCATGCCGGTCGCCTCGGGTGGCATCCACGCCGGCCAGATGCACCAGCTCCTCGACCTGTTCGGCGACGACGTCATCCTGCAGTTCGGTGGCGGCACGATCGGCCACCCGCTCGGGATCGCCGCCGGCGCCGAGGCCAATCGCGTCGCGGCCGAGGTGATGGTCAAGGCCCGCAACGAGGGCCGCGACATCCTCGCCGAGGGCCCGGAGATCCTGCGCAACGCGGCGAAGTGGAACCGCCCGCTCGACGTGGCGCTGTCCACCTGGGGAGACATCACCTTCGACTACACGTCGACCGATGCCCCCGACGTCCTGCCCGCCGCGACCCCGACCGCCTGAGCCGGCGAGAACCCCTGAAAGGAATTCGACATGGCCACCTTGCGCTATGGCACCTTCGCCCACCTGCCGCCGCTCACCGATGAGGAGATCGCGCTCCAGGTCAAGTACGCCCTCGACAACTCCTGGCCGGTCTCGGTCGAGTACACCGACGACCCCCATCCCCGCAACGTCTATTGGGAGATGTGGGGGCTGCCGCTGTTCGATCTCGACGAGCCGGACGGCGTGATGGCCGAGATCAACGAATGCCGCGCCGCGTTCCCCAACCACTATGTGCGGGTCAACGCCTATGACGCCTCGCTCGGACGCCAGACGACCGCGCTGTCCTTCCTCGTCCAGCGGCCGGCCGAGGAACCCGGCTTCACGCTCACCCGGACCGAGTTGGCCGGGCGTGCGCAGGCCTATGGGTTCCATTCGTACGCCACCACCAAGCCCGCCGACACCCGCTATTCGGCCAACGGCAACGGCGCGAACGGGACCCACCGGTCGTGAGCCAGCGGTCCGGTTTCGGCTTCTATCGCCCGGGAGCCCCCTCGTCCTCGTCGCCTCCATCGTCGCCTCCTTCGGCGACGGGGGCGACCCCGGGCGGGGCCGGGCACGAGCCGGGGCCGGACGGCTCGGCGG
Organism: Propionibacterium sp.; assembly: GCA_012839035.1. Lineage (GTDB taxonomy): Bacteria > Actinomycetota > Actinomycetes > Propionibacteriales > Propionibacteriaceae > Enemella. The sequence goes on along the minus strand of DUOB01000119.1, from coordinate 23,031 downwards.
GGTCGGGGGGCACCGAGCCGGCGTACCTCCCCGACGACGCCCACATCGATCTCGCCCACGACGAGGTCGCCACGAGGGTCCATGAGACGCTCGCCCGACTGGATGACGAGCTGGTCGGTCTGGGGTCGGTGAAGCAGCGGGTACGCGAGATCGCGTCCCTGCTGCTCGTCGACCGGGCGCGGGAGCGGTTCGGGCTGACCACCTCCAAGCCGACGCTGCACATGAGCTTCACCGGCGGTCCGGGCACGGGCAAGACGACCGTGGCCCTGCGGATGGCCGAGATCCTCCACGCCCTCGGCTATCTGCGATCGCCGAAGGTCCACGCGGTCACGCGCGACGATCTGGTCGGCCAGTTCATCGGCCAGACCGCGCCGAAGACCAAGGAGGCCATCGCGAAGGCGGCGGGTGGGGTGCTGTTCATCGATGAGGCGTACGCCCTGTTCCGCGCCGAGAACGAACGCGACTATGGCCAGGAGGCGATCGAGATCCTGCTCACCGAGATGGAGAACGAGCGGGGCAGCCTGGTGGTGATTTTTGCGGGGTACGCCGACCGCATGGGCGACCTGTTCGCCGCCAACCCCGGGTTGTCCTCCCGCGTGCCCCACCACATCGCCTTCGGCGACTATTCCGCCGACGAGCTGATGCAGATCGCGGAACGGATGGTCACGAAGGAGAACTTCACGTTCGACGAGGAATCGCGGGCGGCGTTCGGGGACTATCTGGCGATCCGGATGACCAAGCCGAACTTCTCCAACGCCCGGTCGGTGCGCAACGCCATCGAACGCACCCGCCTCCGCCAGGCCCGCCGCCTCGTCGCGCTCGATCGCCCGCTCGGCAAGGCGGACCTGACCACGCTCACCGCCGAGGATGTCCGGGGCAGCAGCCACTTCGAGGGACAGGCCCGCAGGAACTGACCCCCCTCCGGCGCTCTGCCGTGACGGCTGAAATTGTCGGTCGCGGCGGTTAGCGTCTGGTCATGGATATCGCTGCGATTGATCGTTCTGCACTCACCGCTGCGGTCGAGGCCGCGCGGTCCGACTATGCCGCCTTCCAGGACGAAGGCCTCGCCCTCGATATCACCCGCGGCAAGCCGTCGGCCGCGCAGCTGGATCTGTCGGAGCCGCTGCTCGCGGCGCTCCAACCGGGGGATCATGTCGGGAGCGGAGTGGACGTCCGCAATTACGGTCCGCCCGCGGCCGGCCTGGTCGAGCTCCGGGAGATCTTCGCCCCGCTGCTCGACATCCCCGTGGACCAGCTGGTGGCACGGGACAACTCGAGCCTGTCGCTCATGCACCAGTGTCTGGCGATGTCGTTCTTCCACGCTCTGCCGGGCGCGGCGGGTGCGTGGGCGGGGCAGCCGGTGAAGTTCCTCGCTCCGGTGCCGGGCTATGACCGCCACTTCGCGGTCGCCGATGAGCTCGGTGTCGAGCTGGTTCCCGTGCCGCTCACGGCCGAGGGACCGGATCTCGCGGTGGTCGAGAGGCGCGTTCGCGCCGACGCCGGCATCAAGGGGATGTGGTGCGTACCCAAGTATTCCAACCCGACCGGGGTGACCTATTCGGATGAGGTCGTACGCCGGCTGGCGGCCATGGAGACGGCAGCCGAGGACTTCCGGCTCTATTGGGACAACGCGTACGCCGTCCATCACCTGACCGACGACCACGACGAGCTGCTCGACATCCTCGGTGCCTGTGCGGACGCCGGCCATCCGGATCGGGCCTTCGTGTTCGCGTCGACGTCCAAGGTGACGTTCGCCGGTGGTGGGGTGTCGTTCTTCGGCTCCTCGCCGGCCAATGTCGCGTGGTATCTGACGCGCGACTTCGTGCGTGTCATCGGGCCCGACAAGGTGAATCAGCTCCGACACGCACGGTTCTTCCGCGACTCCGCCGGTGTCGAGGCGCATATGCGGAGGCACGCGGAGATCATCGCGCCCAAGTTCGCGGCCGTCCGTGCTGCGCTGGCGAACGACCTGGGGGCTCTCGGCATTGCGAATTGGACGGATCCGAGGGGTGGCTATTTCGTGTCCCTCGACACCGTGCCCGGCACGGCCGGACGGATCGTCGAGCTCGCCAAGGCCGTCGGGGTCGCCCTCACCCCGGCCGGGGCGACCTATCCGCACGGGAACGATCCCCAGGATGCGAACCTCCGCATCGCGCCGACGCTCCCGCCGTTGGCGGAGGTTGAGCGGGCCATGAAGGTGCTCACCACGTGTGTCGTGCTGGCGACGGGGGAGAGGGTGCTGTGAGGCGCATCCACAGGGGATTGTCCCCAGCCTGTGGATAACCCCGGGGATAACTCACATCGTTGTAGTTCGCCCGGTCGGCGGCCTGCGGGAGAGCCGCTCAGCGGTCGTACTGATAGAGGTCGCGCTGCTTCATGATCGCGATGAGGGAGTCGGCGTAGGCGGGGTCGGTGGCGTATCCCGCAGCCTGCAATCCCTTCGCGAACGCGTCGGGATCGCCGGCGACCGCGAACGCTTTGTCATAGCGGGAGTTGGTCCGCAGGAAGTTGGCGTAGTCGAGCACGGAGTCCCGCATGGACGCATAGGACCGGAAGCGGTCCCTGATCTCCACCTGCTCGCCGTTCTCCCACTCGCCGGTCGCCAACTCCTGGCACTCGAACGGAACGGGGCCGGGGGCCTGGTTGTGGCATTTCACGCCGAAGTAGTTGTTGCCCGGCGCGAAGCGCCCCCACCCCGTCTCTTGCGATGCCTGCGCCATTGCGACCGCGGCCGGGACGCCGAAGCGGTCCTTGGCCTCTTTCGCGAGGGGGGCGATGGTGGCGAGGAACTGGTCGGTTTCGGTGACGGGTACGCCGTCGTTGGGCCCCTGGAACAGCGCCGCCCAGGTGTCCTGATCCACGGCTCCGGTCTCGTCGAGCTCGGCCGTCTCCTGGAAGGCCCTCACCGCGGTTGCGGTGGCGGCGTCGAAGTTGTTGTGGACGCCCACCCGGTTGCCCTGGAGATGGAGCAGGGTCTGGATGGCCCGCACGTGCATGCCGCGGTCTCCCTCGGCCGCCCTGATCGCCAGACGGTCGAACGTGCGCCGATCCACCTGGCCGGTGATCTGCAGCCCTTGGCGCGCCTGGAATCCACGCACGGCGCTGTTGGTCTGGTGGGCGAACGTGCCGGTGACGTTGACGTCGATGTCATGGGCATTCAGCAGCCATTGGACGGCGGTGACCCGCAGTCCGGTCGACCCCGGACCCAACCGTGCTGCCCGTTCCTCTTGACAGGCCACGATGTTGAGCACCAGCGTGAGCAACAACAGCGCTGAGATCAGCAACAGGGCCAGACGGATCTGGGGTCGACGCATGGGCTGGGTGCCTCTCGAGGGAGCGGGGTGCTCTGTGGTGATCAAATCCCGGTTGAGCCTATACGCCACGGGCCAGGCCAAATAGCATGGAAAAACCTGTTAAATTGCGTGTCGATCGCTTGGAGCACACCGATGTGCACAACTCTGATTGGAGGAGCAATGCTGCTTTCCCCGGAATCCGAAGCCGTCGTCAAGGCAACCGCCGGCGTGGTCGCAGAGAACGCCGAGGCCATCACGGCGCGGTTCTATCCGCACATGTTCGCAGCCAACCCCGAACTCATGCGGGTGTTCAACAAGGCCAATCAGGCCATCGGCGAGCAGCCCAAGGCGCTGGCCGCGTCCGTGGTGGCGTACGCGGTGCACCTCATCGACCCGAACGCTCCCGACTTCACCCCGATCATGCAGCGCATCGCGCACAAGCACGTGTCCTTGGGGATCAAGGGCACGGACTATACGATCGTCGGCCGCCACTTGATGTGGGCCGTCGGTGATGTCCTGGGTGACGCGGTGACACCCGAGGTCGCTGCGGCCTGGGACGAGGTCTACTGGCTGTTCGGCGCCCAGTTGATCGCGGAGGAGGCCAAGCTCTATGCGCTGGGCGGGACCGACCCGGCTCACCCGTGGCGCCAGTACGAGGTCGTGGACCGCGTTGACGAGACCGAAGGTGTGTTCTCGCTCGAGATTGCTCCGGTCGAGGGCGACCTGCCGAGTCATCACACCGGTCAATATGTGGCGATTGCGGTGGACCTGCCGAACGGTGAGCGGCAGCCGCGTCAGTACACGATCTCCGGCGTGCCCGGTGGCGAGGCCTTCCGGGTGACCATCAAGCGCACCAAGGGTGCCAACGGGGCACCCGACGGTCAGGTGTCCAACTGGCTTGCGGACAACGCCCAGGTGGGGACCTTCCTCGACGTGTCGCAGCCGTCGGGTGACGTGATCCTCGACAAGTCCGACGAGCCCCTCGTGCTCGTCAGCGCCGGCATCGGCATCACCCCGATGGCCGCGATCATGGAGGACCTCGTCCAGCATCAGCCACGGCGGAAGGTGCGGATCTATCACGCCGATCGCAACCACGGCACCCAGGCGCTCTATCAGCGCATGCTCGGTCAGTCCCTGCAGCTCAAGGACTCGGTGGGTGAGTTCTGGTATGAGGAGGGCGCCGACCAGGCTCCCACCCGCCGGCCGGCGCGACAGGGGCTGATGGATCTTTCGGAGGTCGAGATTCCGGAGGGCTGCCGCGTGTTCATGTGCGGACCGCTCGAGTTCATGGCGGGCGCTCGCCGCCAGCTCCTCGAACGCGGAGTGCCGGCCGGCCGCATCGACTATGAGGTGTTCGGCCCGGACCTGTGGGCACGTCAGCCTCAGTGACGGTGAACGGATTCGCACGACCCTGATGGCCGGAATCAGCACCGGGAATCCACGTCCGCCAGTATCCTGCGGGCGTGGATTTCCTGGTCTCTGCGGCGTTGACCCACGAGGGAACCGTCAAAGCCGTCAATGAGGACCGCGTGGTTGCCAAGGCGCCGGTGTTCCTGGTGGCGGACGGCGTATCGGGGTGCCGGCGGGGTGCCCTGGCCAGTGAACTGGTGGCGGAGCGCTTCAATCAGCTCGCGGACCGCGCCGACCTGACGCCCGAGTTGGTCGCTGAGGCTGTGGAGGCTGCGCACGCGTGCCTGTGCGGGAGCCGGGCGGAGGGCGACCGGGCGGCCACGACGCTGGCGGCCGCGGTGGCGGTCTCGGTCGGCGGTCAGCCCTATTGGACGATGGTCAACTCCGGTGACTCGCGGATCTATCGCGTCAGCGGCGGCTCCCACCGCATGGACCTGGTCACGGAGGACCACACGCACGTGCAGGCGATGCTGGCGCTCGGCCTCCTGACCCCCGAACTCGCGGCGCGGCATCCGGATCGCCACGTGCTCAGCCAGGCGGTCGGATCGCCGGACCAGTTCGATCCGGACTATTGGTTGTTGCCGATAGTGGCCGGAGACCGCTTGTTGCTCTGCAGCGACGGTTTGCTGGGTGAGACTGATCTTGAGGAAATTGAGCGAATCGTGGTGGGGCAGAATACGCCTGAGGACGCGGTTGTGGAACTGTTGTCCCTGGCACTGGCCGCAGGCGCGCGTGACAATGTGTCCGCCGTGATCGTCGATGTGGACGGCGCCGATTGGAGACGGGAGATTTCATGACGGAGCAGATTGGGCTGTGGCGTGCCACCTATTCCCCCGGGGAGTGGATCGTTCTCGGCGGCCCGACCTCACTGGTCGTCCTCCAGCCCGCGCCGGCGCAGTCCTCACCGCTGGTGGAGGTGTTGTGGGAAGTCGTTCTGCATGCGTCGTCGCTGGACGATCTCGTTGCGGAGTTGGCCAAGCACAACGTGTCGAAGATGCCCGACTTCGCCGCCTTCTTCTGGCATGGCGGAGAGATGCGCTCCCTGATCCGTGGCGAACTCCGGATCGTGGACCTCGACAGCGGGGACGTCGTCGCCGCCGGCGCGGATGTCCAGACCTGGAATGAAGTGGGGCTGGGGCTCGTGCGCCGGGTCCGCGTGGACCTGGGCGCGGAACAGCACACACAGGGGGAGCTCCTGCGTCTGCCGCTCGTGGTCGGGGCGGTGGCTGCCAGCGCCCTTGAACTCGATGCCACAGGCGCTGCGCTCGTCAGCAGCCCCCAGCCCACTGCCTTCCCGGCTGCGAAGCCCGCGGACGCGGCGGCCCGCGAGGCGGCTGTCCTGCCGATGCCGGCCCAGGAACCCGTTGCCGAGCTCGAGTCCGCGCGCTCCGCCGTCGTTGACGCCGTGGTCGTCGAGGACTCCGCGATGCTCGAGCCGGGAGCCGCTGAGGAGCCGGCGAGGCTCGATCGGGGCCTCGACGACCAGCCGCCGGCAGTCGCGCGGCGGCGGGCGGAGCCCGTCGAAGAGGGACCAGACACTGACGCCGGACCCGAGCCGGACGCAGCAGCGTCGGACACGGAAGAGTCGGGCACGGAAGAGCCGGGCACGGAAGAGCCGGGCACGGAAGAGCCGAGCACGGAAGAGCCGGGCACGGAAGAGAAGCCGGAGGCGGACGAGAAGGTCGGCGAACGCTGGGATCCGTTCGGTCGGACCGAGGCCTATCAAGCCTTCCCGGAGGACGCCGATGACAGCGCTTCGGCCGACGCCTTCAGTCCGGCTGACGAGTCGGGTCCCGAATCCGACGAACCCCGGCGTGGTGCGGCTGCGGACCCGTTCGCACCGCAGGTCTCGCGCGATCCCCACAACCCCTTCGAACTCTCGATCGTGCAGGACCGGGAGGACGACGTCGCTGTCCCGCCGCCCGGGCACAATCCCTTCGCTGTGCCTTCAGCCGGAGCGAGTCCCTTTGCTCCTCCTGGGTCAGCACAGTCGCCGGCCCCCCAGCCGGCGCCCCTTTCCCAGCCATCGGCGCCACCCGCGCCCCAGGTGGCGCCCCTTTCCCAGCCATCGGCGCCACCCGCGCCCCAGGTGGCGCCACCCGCGCCCCAGCTGGCCCCGCCGCCCGTACCGCCGGAGCCCCAGGCCGCGCCCCCGGCTCCGCCCAGTCCGCACGCCGTGCCCGGGCCGGCAGTCCCTGAACCGGTGGAGGCGCCGTCCGGGCCCGGTGCGGTGCTCGGTGTGATCTGTGAGCGCGGTCATGAGAACCCGCCCGAAGCCCAGCGATGCCGACGCTGCGGGGGAGAACTCCGCGGGCAGCCCCGGCTCATGCCTCGACCGACCATGGCAGTCCTCCGCGTGACGGACGGCCAGGTGATCGACGTGGACCGAAGCATCCTGATCGGGCGTTCGCCCCAGGCCAGCAAGGTCTCGCGCGATGAGCTGCCCACGCTGGTGTCCGTGGTCAGCCCGAGCACCGACATCAGCCGCACGCACCTCCAGGTGAGCCCGGATGGGTGGGAAGTGGTGGCCACCGACCTCCACTCCACCAACGGGACGCTGCTGATCCGGCCCGGGCAACCGGAACCGGAACCACTCCCGGCGGGCGAACCGGTGCGAGTGTTCCCGGGTTGTGTGCTCGACCTCGGTGACGGGGTGAGCATCCAGGTCGACCACCCCGCCTAGCGAAGAAAGTTAACGATAGTGCCGCTCTGGCCTGGGGTTTTGTCGATTCCCCACCTATTATCGACAAATCAACTCGACCGACGATAGGAGCTGATGAAGATGACCACGAGACGAGCTATTGCTGCGCTCGCGGCAGGTGTGCTCGCTCTGGGTGCAGCAGGCTGCGCTGCGGACGATCCCCAGCCCACCGATCCGGCCCCTCCCCCGGTGACCGCACCTCCAGCGGAGGAGTCTCCCGCGGCCCCGGGTGAAGATGAGACGGAAACCGGACAGGACCAGGACCCGGAGACCCGCAATGCCGCGGCAGCACAAGCGATCTCGACGGCTGCCGATGAGGTGGGCGGCACTCCCTATGAGATCGACGATGCCGACGATGACGGCACCTGGGAAGTATCGGTCATGGTGGACGATCGAAGCCATGACGTGACGGTCTCCGAGGACGGCATGACCGTCGTCGAGCAGCAGGACGAGGCTGCGGACGATGAGGACCGTGCGCGACTCGACCAGGCGGGTCTGGGGCTGGCCCAGGCGATCGAGGCGGCGCTGGGCGAGGTCCAGGGCACCCTCGATGACGTTGAACTGGGTGACGATGATGGCGCACCCGTCTGGGAGGTCTCGATCAACACGGCCGAGAACGACGACGTGGACGTCCTGATCGATGTGCGAGACGGCAGCGTCCTGCGGGTGGACCGCTGATCCGGAACTTTCCGTGCCTGGGGGCGGGCCTGAAGGTGTCGTCAGGCACGCCGTCTCGTTAGCCTGACGGGACCAGCCACTTCGTGGGCCTGGTCAGGGTTTGCACCAACCCCATCCCCCAAGGGTCGGCCCTCATCCGCACGGATGGGGGCCGGCTTGCGTGGGAGGTGTTATAGGCTCGGCGCGTGCTGCTCTCGGACCGCGACATCCGATCCCGCGTTGAAGCGGGACAGATCGGACTCGATCCTTGGACTCCGGAGATGGTTCAACCGTCCAGCGTGGACGTGCGCCTGGACCGTTACTTCCGGACGTTCGAGAACCACCGCTATCCCCACATCGACCCTTCCGAGGCCCAGTCGGAGTTGACCAGGATGGTTGAGCCGTCGGGCGAGGACCCGTTCATTCTCCACCCGGGCGAGTTCGTGCTCGGCTCGACGCTGGAGACGGTCTCGTTGCCGACCGACGTCGCGGCGCGGCTGGAGGGCAAGTCCTCCCTGGGCCGTCTCGGCCTCCTCACCCATTCGACCGCGGGCTTCATCGACCCGGGATTCTCCGGACACGTAACCCTCGAGCTGTCCAACATGGCTACGTTGCCGATCAAGCTGTGGCCGGGGATGAAGATCGGCCAGCTCTGCTTCTTCCAGCTCTCGTCGCCGTCGGAGGAACCCTACGGCTCGACGATCTATGGCTCCCGCTATCAGGGCCAACGCGGGCCCACCCCGAGCCGATCGTTCCTCAACTTCCACCGCACGCAGGTCGAATCGGCCAGGGACGAGTGACGGCGCACGACGCGGCAACGCGATCGGGCCCGTCGAGAAGAGGAGTCCAAGCCGCTCGCGGTTGTCTGGAACCCGGGCAGGTACGCGAGCTAACCTAAGTGGTCAGTCGCTATCGAGGTGCAGCCATGTCCCCCACTGCTTTCGACGAGGCGGCCGACCTGACCGAGTTGGTCGAGCCTGCCTGCGGGTTGGCTCAGCGATGGCTCGAGCCCGCTCGCGGTGAATCTCCTCTGGCCGAGCGACGCGCGGCCGCCCAACTGTCGGGGCTCGTCCGGGATCGGGGCGGCTCCGATATCTCCATCCGCTTCGTCGACGGGGTGGTCCGGCCGGAAAGTCTGGCGGTCGCGGCTCGGGGCCTGGGACGCCTCACGGGGGACACGAGCGCCTTCCTGTCGCCGGCCGATCGCGCGCTCCTCTCGTTCAGCGCCGCACTCGCCTCGGCTGCCCCGGGCCCGATCGTACGCCTGGCGCGCCAACGGTGGCGGCAGTTGATCGCCCACCTCGTCTTCGACTCGGATCCGGCCAGCATCACCCGCCATCTCCGGGATGCCCGCCGCAATGGCTTCCGGCTCAATTTCAACGTGCTCGGTGGCACGGTGCTCGGTGATCGGGCGGCCCGCGACCGGGTGGCCCGGACGCGTGCGCTCCTGGACATCCCGGGCGTGGATCATGTGTCCCTCAACATGGCCGCGTTGGCTCCGCGGACCGCCTATTGGGACATGCCGGACACGGTCAGTCGGGCCATCGGGCGACTGCGCCCCCTGTTCAGCACGGCGAATGCGAAGAAGGCTTTCGTGAACCTGGACATCGAGGAATATCGCGATCTCGATCTCGCGATCGAGGTGTTCACCGACATCCTGTCCGAGCCGGAGTTTCTGCACCTGTCGGCGGGGCTCACCCTCCTGGCCCATCTTCCGGACTCGCGGGAGGCGCTCGATCGGATCATCGCCTTCGCCCAGCGCCGCCACGAGGCCGGCGGGGCACCGATCAAGGTGCGGCTAGTGAAGGGCGCGAACCTCGCCATGGAGCGGGTCGAGGCGGAGCTGCGCGGATGGGCGCTCGCCCCGTTCGCGACCAAGGAGGAGACCGACGCCAACTTCCTCGCCCTCCTCGACCGGGCGATGTCGTCCGATCACGGGCCCGGATTTCACGTCGGGATTGGCACGCACAACCTCTTTGACATGGCACTCGGCTATCTCCTGGCGCGCGGACGGGGGGTCGCGGACCGGGTTCACATCGAACTGCTCCAGGGCTGGGCACCGGAAAGAATGGGCGCGTTGCGCGACATGGTGGGCTCGGTGATCCTCTACACACCGGTCGCACCCAAGGAACACTTCGAGCTCGCTGCGGCCTACATCATCCGGCGGTTGGAGGAGAACGCCCAGCCGGAGAACTTCCTGCACGCGCTGTTCAGGGACCGGGTGGCCGACCAGGAGCGGCGCTTCCGGGCAGCAGTCCATGCGATGCGTACGGTCTCCACCACCCCGCGCAGGTCCCCGAACCGCCCGCCCGCGCCACCGAAGTTCGCGAATACCACCGACTCCGACCCCGCCCTGGCCGCGGTGCGTGACTGGGCAGCCCGGCTGGTCGCGGACGACCCGGGGCCGGTCCGGTCAGCGCCGGTGGCGAATCAGGACGAACTCGCCGAGGCGGTCGCGCGAGGCCGGGCGGCGGGCAGGGAGTGGGGCGCGCGTACGCCCCAGGAACGCGCCACGATCCTCCGGCGCGTCGCCGACGCCATCGAAGCCCGACGGGGCGAGCTGATCACCGCCCTGGTGCACGAAGGCTGCAAGACCGTCGGAGGGGCGGACACCGAGGTGTCCGAGGCCGTGGACTTTGCGCGCTGGTTCGCCGACCGGGCCGCCGACCTCGGCGCGGACCCACTGCTGAGCGATGGCGCCACCTTCACTCCGCATGCCCTCACGGTGGTCATACCGCCGTGGACGTTCCCGGTCGCGATTCCGGCCAGCGGGGTGCTGGCGAATCTCGCGGCCGGATCAGCCGTCGTCATCGACCCTGCGCGTCCGGTGGCGCGTTGCACGGAGATCCTGCTGGACGCAGTGTGGGCTGCCGGGGTGCCGCAGGAGGCCGCCCAGGTCATCCGGATCAACGATTCCGAGCTGGAGCTGGGGCTCATCGCCCACCCCGGTGTGGACGGGGTGGTGTTCGCGGGTGCCCCGGAGCCGGCCCAGCGATTCATTGAGGCGAGATCCGGGCGGATGGGCGGCCACGGGGTGGTCGCCGAGTCGGCGGGGCAGAACGCCCTGATCATCACCGATGCCGCCGACTTCGACCTGGCGATCGCGGATCTGGTTCGATCCGCGTTCGGGAACGCCGGACAGAACGGGTCCGCGGCGTCCCTCGCGATCCTCGTCGGTGATGTGGCGAACTCCAGCCATTTCCGGGAGCAGCTGCTCGACGCCGTGTCCTCGCTGGTCGCCGGCTGGCCCGGCGATCCCGGCGTCACGATGGGACCTTTGATCGCGCAGCCCGATCCGCCGCTCCGGCGCGCGCTGACCCAGCTTGATCCGGGGGAGTCGTGGCTCATCCGCCCACGGTCCCTCGACGAGAGCGGGCGGTTGTGGTCACCAGGCGTGCGGGAGGGCGTGCGGCCGGGCTCCTGGTTCCATTGCACACAGTTCCTCGGACCGGTGCTGGGCCTCATGCACGCGGACACACTCGACGAGGCGATCCGGTGGCAGAACGACGTCGCCTCCGGGCTGAGCGGAGGACTGCACTCGCTCGACCTGGACGAAATCAAGCACTGGCTCGGCCACGTCGAAGTGGGCAACGCCTATGTCAACCGCCCCATCACCGGGAGCATCGTCGGCCGCCAGCCGTTCGGGGGGTGGAAGACCTCGGTCGTCGGAACCGGCGCCAAGATCAGTGGCTTCGATTATGCGCACCAGTTCGGGACGTGGTCCGAAAACGGCCTGCCGCAGCAGGGGGCTGATGTCGAAGGCGCCCTGTCCTCCGCGCTCGGGGACTTCCGGACGATGCTCGATGACCCCGAGGACAGGGAGTGGCTGGAGGCAGCCGCGCGGTCGGACGCCTTCGTCTGGTCGGAACTGCTGGGCCGACCTCTCGATCTCGCGGGGCTGTCGATGGAGCAGAACGAACTTCGCTGGGTGCCTGCACCCTTGGTGATCCGGTGTCTCGCCGGGGCGCGCTTGGCCGAGGTGCTGCGGGTCGTGCTCGCAGCGCGTCGGGCAGAGACCCCCGTGGACGTGAGTGTCGCGCCGGCGGCAGGGTTGGCCGAGCGGTTGACCGGGTGGGCCTGGTTGCCGGTCGTCCGGGTGGAGAGCGAGGACGAATTCGCGACGCGTTTCGATGGTGAGCGGATCCGGGTCGTCGGGCCCCCGGATGAAGCCCGCCTGGCAGCCGACCGTTTCTCGCGGCCCGGCGTGATCGCCCTCGGTGGGCCGGTCCTGGCCAACGGCCGCCGCGAACTCCTCAGCGTCGTTCGGGAGCAGACGGTGTCGCGAACGCTGCACCGCCATGGCCACCTGCTCAATCAGGACACGTGACCTTCCGATCAGGGCACGTCCGTGTCGATCCAGGACTCACCCACGTGGTGCGGGACTGAGGCGCCCCCCGTCAACTCCGCGACGGTGGCAGCGAGCGCGTCGATTTCGGTGTGGGGTACGCCGAGCCGCAGCGTCACCCGGGCGGCATAAGCGGTGTCCAGCACGGCATAGCCGCGGGATCGCAGCTCCGACTCCACCCGGCCCGCGACCGCGTGATCGAGGTCAAGGGTGAACTCGGCCCGCAGCTCGCGGTGGCGTACGCCGGCCTGGGCCAGCCCAGCACGGACCGCATCCGAATAGGCCCGGACGAGGCCTCCCGCGCCGAGGAGCGTGCCCCCGAACCAGCGGGTCACGACGGCGACGACGTCGGTGACCCGATGACCCCGGAGGACTTCCAGCATGGGCGCACCCGCGGTGCCGGCCGGCTCCCCGTCATCGGAGGATCGAGCGGTTTGGCCGGCCGGCCCGAGGATGAACGCCGAACAATGGTGCCGGGCGTCCCAGTGTTCGCTGCGCGCCCGGTCCACGACCGCACGGGCCGCGTCCTCGTCGGTCACGTGCTCGACCCGACATCGAAAGACCGAACGCTTGATTTCGATGTCGGTCTCGGCTGAGCGGGCGACGGTGCGATAAGAGCGGATCACCCCCTCAGCAAATCATCATTCGCTGGCGTTCTTGGTGGGGTCGACCACGTTGCCGTGTTCGCTGTAGCCGGACTCGTGGCGTTCCGGATGGTTCTCCTCGTCACCGAGCTCGGTCACGGGATCCATGGGCTCGGAATCAATGTTCTCGCTGTAGCCCGACTCGTGCTTCTGCGGTTCCTGTGGGACGTTTTCCTGCGTCATGGGTCCTCCTCGATAAATCGATTTGTCCCTTCATTCTGCCTCGGGCTGTTCCTCGGCCGTCGAGGGGGTCTCCACATCCTCTCCCCGACGCACCGATTCCAGCAGCAGTTGCGCGACATCGAGCACCTCGACGTTCTCCCCGCGCCCGTCCGCCTGCTCGGCGGTGACGCCGTCGGACAGCATCACCCGACAGAACGGGCATCCGGTCGCGACCGCCGCCCTGTCCGACTGGCCCAGCACGGTCAGCGCTTCCTTGGTCCGGTTGAGGTTCACCCGGGTGCCGATCCGTTCCTCCATCCACATCTGCGCGCCACCGGCGCCACAGCAGAAGGAATTGGTCCCGTGCCTGGGCATTTCGGTCACGGTCGCCCCGGGGATGCCGCCGAGGAGTTCTCGCGGGGGCGCGTACACCTGATTGTGCCGCCCGAGATAGCAGGGGTCGTGATAGGTGATCGTACGCCCACCTGCCGATCCGGCCGGGCCTGCTGCCGGCGTCAGACGGCCGTCACGGACCAGCCGGTTGAGCAACTGCGTGTGGTGGACGACATCGAGCTCCAGGCCGAGCTGCCGGTATTCGTTGCGCAGCGTGTTCAGGCAGTGCGGGCACGTGGTGACGACCTTCTGGGCCTTGGCCTCGGTGAGGGTCTCCTTGTTCTCCTCCGCGAGCTGCAGATAGACGAATTCGTTGCCCGAGCGCCGTGCCGAATCGCCGGTGCAGGTCTCGTTCTTGCCGAGCACGGCGAACGTCACGCCCGCGGTGTGGAGGAGCTCCGCCACCGCCTGGGTGGTCTTCTTGGCCCGGTCCTCGAAAGCTCCGGCGCAGCCGACCCAGAACAGATAGTCGACCGAGGTCAGGTCCTCGACGTCGGTCCCGACGACCGGGACCTCGAACGGCAGACCCTTGGCCCAGTCCATCCGGCCCTTCTTGTTGAGGTTCCAGGGATTGCCCTTGGACTCCAGGCCCTTGTAGAGGCTGTTGAGTTCCTCGGGGAATTCCGACTTCACCATGACCTCATAGCGACGCATGTCGAGGATGTGGTCCACGTGCTCGATGTCGACCGGGCACTGCTGCACGCAGGCGCCACAGGCCGTGCACGACCACAACACGTCCGGATCGATGACGCCCACGGCTCCGTCGGCCGCCACCTGGATGGGCCCACCATGGGCCTGCGCGGCCGCGTCGGGGGCCCCGGCCGCCACCAACGGGCGCTCGGCCTCCGCGCGTACGGTTTCGGGCAGCCCTGCGCGTGCCGATTCGGCCGCTTGCAGCCAGGGGGCTTTCGCGTACGCATGCTCCCGCAAGCCCATCACCAACAGCTTCGGGGACAACGGCTTGCCCGTCGCCCACGCCGGGCACTGCGACTGGCAACGGCCGCACTCGGTGCACGAGGTGAAGTCGAGCAGGCCCTTCCAGCTGAAGTCCTCGACGCGACCCACGCCGAGCTGTTCGAGCGCGTCCTCTTCGAGCTCCTCGATGGACTCCATCGTCAACGGGGTGCCGCCGACATTGACCGGCTGGGCCGCACCCAGCGCCGGTCGGCCGCTGGCCTCGCGCTTGAACCAGATGTTCGGCCAAGCGGTGAACCGGTGCCATGCGACACCCATCGTCAGGTTGAGCCCGATGACGCAGAACCAGGCCATCGAGATGATGATCTTCAGCGCAGCGAGCACGACGATCGCGGTCGCGATGGTCTCCGCGCCCAAGCCACCCGGCACCAGGAACCAGGTGAGCGGGAAGTGGAAACGCCCACCGGTCTCCGGGAGCTGATGCTCCAGCGCCCGCAGGAACAGGATGCACAGGCCGATGCCGAGAATGGTCAGCTCGACATAGACCGCCTGCCAGGTCCGTGACCCGAAGAAGCGGCCCTTGCCGACGCCGACGCCGAGGAACCGGATCGCCATGAGCGCCAGGATGCTCACGATCATGATCCAGGTGATGGCCTCGGTCAGCCATTCATAGAGGAAGAAGTGCCCGATCAGGGGCAGGGCGAACGCGGGATCGAACAACTGCCCATAGGCCGTCACCAGGGTGAGGAACAGGAACATGAACCCGATGAACACGACCCAGTGCGCTGCCCCGACGCCGCTGAGCTGCAGCATCCGGGTGTGACCGAAGGATTCGACGAACAGGTTTCGCCATCGCCGCCCGGGCTCATCGCCGCGGCCGAGTGTTGGTTGCCCCACTTTGATCACGCCGACGATCCGGGCCACCGCCCGGGCGAACAGTGCCACGCCGACGATGGTGATCAACAAGGCGAGGACGATTGCCACGGTTGTCACGGTCACGCTCCCTTGAGTGCTCGCTGGTGCCTCAAGGTTACTCATCGGTAGCCGTTCGCGTCGAGCCTCGCCGGACCTTCCTGGCGAGGCGCACTCACGGCGTCAAGTCAATCGGGGAGTGCCCGCGCCATCTCCCAGACGAGGATTTCCGCTGTTGCGAGTGCGGTGACCCGATGCCCGCCCGCGCTGGTCAGGCGCACCGCGTCCCCCTGGTCCAGCCGGCCTGCGCCCTCCAGATCGACTGTTCCGCGGGCGATGAAGAGATGGAGGTACGCCGCCTCCGGCAACAGCACCGCACCCGAAGGCGCGAGCCGCGCGACGGACAGGCCAGCGTACCGATTCTGCAAACCCAACGCTGTCCCGCTGTGCCGCGGCAGCCCGGAGACGATCGGGACGAGCTCCCCACCGGCGAGCGCGGGGGTGACGTCGGTCTGGGCATAGGAGGGGGGTACGCCGGCCGTGTCCGGCACCACCCACATCTGGACCACGTGGGCAGGTTCGTCGTGGCGGGGGATCGAGGGATCGTGCCGCCAGGCGTCGTTGCGTTCGGAGTGGAGGATCCCGGTCCCCGCCGTCATCCGCTGGGCCAATCCCGGGGTGATCACCGACGTGTGTCCGCGATCGTCGATGTGCGCGACCGAGCCCGAGAGCACCCAAGTGACGATCTCCATGTTGCGGTGCCGGTGGGTGTCGAAACCCCGGCCGGCGTCCACGGTGTCCTCGTTGTGCGTGACGAGCAGGCCGTGGTGAGTGTTGCGCGGATGGCCGAAGCGCGGATCGAAGGATGCCGCCCCGGAGAACGATGCGCGCGAAACCAGCCAGTCGAGGCGCGTGACCTCGCGGTCGGCCGAACGTCGGATTTCCACGCCCGAAGATTAGCCCGCACCGCAATCGGTCCCCCGGAATGTCGGAACCAAGGGTTAGGGTCGTTGGGACCACTTCCCCCGACACCGAGGACCGGCGTGCTCCAATTCGAATCGGTCGCCAAGACCTATCCCGACGGCACCAGGGCGGTGACCGACCTCGATCTGACGATCCCGTCCGACGGGATCACGGTCCTGGTCGGTCCATCGGGCTGTGGCAAGACGACGATTCTGCGCATGATCAACCGCATGATCGAGCCGACCCGGGGCCGGATTCTGTGGGATGAGACGCCGATCCGGCACATCCGTCGGACCACGTTGCGTCGCCAGATGGGTTATGTGATCCAGAACGGTGGGCTGTTCCCGCACAAGACGGTCCTGGAGAACATCGCGACGGTCCCCAACCTGCTCGGCTGGGACGACCACAAGACGCTCCTGCGCTCCCGGCGGCTGCTGGAACAGGTGGGACTCGAAGCCCGTCTGGGCAACCGCTTCCCTGCGCAGCTCTCGGGCGGTCAGCAGCAGCGCGTCGGGGTGGCGCGAGCGCTGGCCGCCGATCCGGTGCTGCTCCTCATGGATGAGCCCTTCTCCGCCGTCGATCCGGTCGTGCGCGCCGACCTGCGCGTCCTGGTCAAGGAGCTGCAGCGCGAACTCAACAAGACGATTGTGCTGATCACCCATGACATGGAGGAGGCGATCGAGATGGGCGACCAGATCGCCGTCCTGCGTCCCGGTGGGATCGTCGCGCAATTCGGCACGCCGGAGGAGATCCTGGACGACCCCGCGGATCGGTTCGTGGCCCAGTTCGTCGGCAAGGAGCGGGGCTATCGCTCGCTGGGGTTCGCCGAGATCCCGCAACCGCGACTGGGTCGGGTCCGGACTGTGCGCAATCCCGAGGGTGCGTTCCGCGCGGGTGACGACACCGATCTGCCGGTGCTGGTGGTGGACGGACAGGGTTATCCACAGGGCTGGGCGTCCGCGGAATTCCCCGGGCGACTGCTGACCCTCGGGGCCACGTTCGACCATCCCGGTGCGCCGTTGCGGGATCTGGTCGAGGCGGCCCTCACCTCACCGGTCGGCCGCGCCGTGGCGGTCGACCCGACCGGCCGCTATGCCGGCGTACTGACGTCGGCAGAGGTGATGGAACAGGTCAGGGAACATCGCTCGACGCTCGCGCAACACCAGGTGGAGCGTGAGCAACGGGCGGCCGAGGAGGCTGCCGCTCGCTCCCTCGAGGATGCTGACGAACAACAGGGCGGTGCCGGGTCCACTTCCGAGGACGACGGACAGGAGCCCACGGATGTCTCCTCCGGGCCGCTCGAAGCACCTGAGCCCGCGGAGGAGTCGCTCACACCACCGGTTCCGGAGACGGTGGAGGAACCCCTGGCGACCCCGCATCCGGAGACTGTTGACGAGTGGCGCCGGGAGTCCTGATGGATTGGGCGTGGATCGAACGCAATGTCGAGAACATCACGGCGCTGACGGGTCAGCATGCGGCGTGGTCGTTCATAGCGGTCGCGGCAGGCCTGATCCTGGCGCTCCCGGTCGGTTATCTGGTGTTCCGGGCCGGTCGCAGCGCGGGCATCTGGCTGGCGGTGGTCGGGTTGCTCTATGCAGTGCCGTCGATCGCCCTGTTCGTGGCGATGCCGGTCTTCCTCGGCACGGGGATCCTCGATCCGTTGAACGTGATCGGTGCGCTGGCGGTCTATTCGTTCGCCCTGCTGGTCCGCAGTGTCCGCGACGGGTTCGCTGGAGTGGACCCGACTGTGCGGCAGGCGGCGGTGGCGATGGGATACGGGGGAGCGCGGAGGGTGCTCGGGGTTGAACTGCCCCTGGCGCTGCCGGTGATCTTCGCCGGCCTTCGGGTCGCCACCGTATCGACGATCTCCCTGGTGTCGGTCGGTGCCGTGATCGGCAACGGGGCGTTGGGCCAACTGTTCGACCGTGGGTTCGCGGCCGGGTTCATGACCCCGATCGCCGTCGGCATCCTGATCATCCTGGTGATGGCCCTGCTGGCGGATCTGTCCATCCTCGCGCTGCAGCGAGTGTTGCTGCCCTGGTTCGGACTCGGTGACCGCACGGGGCGGAAGAAGCTCGCGAAGCGACTGGCGGTGGTGCGCCGATGAATCTCCTCGAACATCTCCTCGATCCGGCGAGCTGGTCCGGAGCCGAAGGCATCCCCGCCAGGCTCGGGGAACATCTGTTCTATTCCGGCGCGAGCCTGGCGGCAGCCATTCTGATCGCGCTGCCGCTCGGGGTGCTCATCGGGCACACCCGCCGCGGCAACCTGCTGGTCGCGGGTCTGGCGAACGCGACCCGGGCGCTGCCGACCCTCGGTCTGCTCGTGCTGGTGGTCCTGCTGATGGGCACGGGTGCGTTGCCCGTGATCCTGGCGCTGACCGTGCTCGCCATCCCGCCCATTCTCAATGCAACGGTCGTGGGCTTCCGCACCGCCGACTCGGATGCCGTTCTCGCTGCCGCAGCGATGGGCATGACCGGGGGCCAACAGGTGGCCAAGGTGGAGCTTCCCCTCGCGTCGCCGCTGATCATCTCCGGCATCCGCAGCGCGGCCCTGCAGGTGATCGCGACCGCGACGGTGGCGGCCATGGCCGCTTCCGGCGGGTTGGGACGCTTCGTCCTCGACGGACAGAAGCGGGCCGATGGATACCCTGAGATGGTGACTGGGGCTTTGCTGGTCATGGTGTTGGCGCTGCTGGCCGATTTGTTGCTCGGAGGTTTGGCTTTCGTGGCGACAAAGCGCGCGAGTGGACGGCGAAAAGTGCCCACGGACATGTTTGAGGAACCTGATCCCGGCAATGAAACGGACGGAGTCACTTCCGATTCCGGCAACGAAGGAGCACCATCATGAAGCGCAGAACTCTCCTCCTCCTCGGAGCCGCTGCGGCCGCCTCCGTCCCGCTGTCAGCCTGCGGCGCCAACCAGAATCCGCTCGACTCCGGGGCCACGCCCGATGCACAGACCGGCAACGGCGGTGGCTCGAGTGGTCCGTTGGTCGTTGGCTCGGCCAACTTCACCGAATCCATGGTGATCGCCGAGCTCTATGCCCAGGCGATTCGCGCCAAGGGCGTCGAGGTCTCCACCCGGCACGGGATCGGCAGCCGTGAGGTCTATCTGCGTGCGCTCCGCGACGGGTCGATCCAGATCGTGCCGGAATATGGCGGCAACCTCCTGCAATATCTCGACGACGAGAATCCGGCCGGCACGACCGAGGAGATCGCCCAAGCCCTCGGTGAGGTCGCCGGCCCCGATCTCGCGGTGCTCGATCCCGCCAGCGCGGCGAACCAGGACGTCTATTGCGTCACCCGGGCCTATTCCGAGGAACACGGCATCACGTCCCTCGCGGATCTGCCCAAGATCGCCGACGACGCGATCCTCGGTGGCCCTGCCGAGCTGAAGGACCGGCCTTACGGCCCACCCGGGTTGGAGGCGATCTATCGTGCGACGTTCAGGGAGTTCCGCACCTATGACGCGCTCGCGGTCAAGGTGCGTGACCTCACCTCCGGCACGATCCAGGTGGCGACGTTCTTCACCACGGATTCCGCCATCGGCGAGAACGACCTCGTCATGCTGGAGGATCCCGAAGTCATGATCCTGCCGCAGCCGGTGATCCCGCTGCTGCGCGCGGACCTCAAGGACGACTCCGCTGTGGCCGAGGCCGTCAACGCCGTGCAGGCAGAGCTTCAGACCGAGGACCTCACCGCCATGAATCGCGAGGTCGATGTCGAGCGCCGCAACCCCGAGGAGGCGGCCGAGGCCTGGTTGACGGAGAAGGGTCTCGTCTGAGACTTCCGTCCGCTCCGGGCAGCGGCACGTGCCTGTCCGTTCCGGGCGCACGTCATGCGTTGGCGGGAGAGAGGATCGCCCGGGTGGCAGGGAAAGGGGTCGCCCGGCGGGCCCGGAGGAACGGCATGAGAGGATCGCGCCCATGACGGCACTCAGCCGGGCCGAGCTGGCCCAATTCATCGACCACACTCTCCTCAAACCGGAGGCCACGGTCGCCGATGTGCGAGCCCTGGCCGCTGAAGCGGTCGAGCTCGGTGCCTTCTCCATTTGCATCTCTCCCTCGATGCTGAGCGCGGCGGCGCTGGGCGGGGCACCACTCGAACTCGGTGAGGTCAGGATCGCGACCGTGTGCGGCTTCCCGTCCGGCAAGCACGTGCCGGACGTCAAAGCCGCCGAGGCCGCTCGTGCAGTGGCGGACGGTGCCCACGAGGTCGACATGGTGATCGATGTCGGGGCCCTTCGGGAAGGCCGGCTTGACTTGGTGACAGCGGAGATCCGGGCGGTGCGGGAGGCCACGAGTGGCGCCCTGCTCAAGGTGATCATCGAGGCCGCGGCGCTCACCGATGACCAGATCGTCGCCGCTTGCCACGCTGCGGAGGAGGCCATGGCCGATTTCGTGAAGACCTCTACCGGCTTCCACCCGGCCGGCGGGGCATCGCTCGAGGCGGTCCGACTGATGCGAGAGACAGTTGGCGACCGGCTCGGGGTGAAGGCCTCGGGCGGCATCCGAGATTATGCGACGGCGCTGGCCATGATCGATGCCGGCGCCAGCCGACTCGGTCTCTCTGGGACGAGGGCCGTCCTGGCCGGGTGCTCGGACTAGTCTGACGCTGTGTCGAACTTCGATTTCGGTCAAGGGCATGGGGGGCCTGCGCCTGGACGGATCCCGGAGCCCCCGAACCAATCGATGAATCCGCCCTTCAGCGGGGGGCGGGAGCCCGCTCAGCATGCGGAGTTCGGCGGCATGACGACCCGCCAGGCGGTCCCGAGCGAGTCCTCGTCACATCCCGCGTCGGCCCAGAAGCCGGACGGCGACTTGGGCGGGATCAACCTGGTCGGTCTCATCTCCCTGCTGGCCATTCTGGTGTTGGTGCTGGGCGTGGCTTGGGTCGGCAATCGGGTCTGGCCGATCAGTTCCCGCATCGACTCCGCTTGGCGGAGCGCAGAGGGCAACGCCCGAGAACTGACGTCCTATCTGCGCAGCGAGGGCTTCACGTGCTCGGACGAGACCATGGGGAAGGAGGCGCACTTCCACCGGTTGTGTGCACGATTCACCGACACCGACAAGCTCGCCATCGAGTTCGCCGGACCGACCAGCGGCGAGATCATGCGCGTGCACGTGGATCCTCACGGCCCGCTCACACCGGACGAGGCCACGGTGGCGGCCCGCGCCATTGAGCTCAGCGTTCCGGACCAGACCAGTCAGGGCGAGGCCCGGCGCACGCTCGAGTCTCCATCCGCTGCAGGCGTCGACGGGCCGTGGGGGCGCGCGTTCTGGGCCAACGGCACCTTCAACGTGGTCCGCACGTGGACGGGGCCGAGTGTCGGGGGCCAAGTCCCGGGCAGCATCGGAACGGTCCGGGACAAGGCGGCCCAGGCCGGCTATCGCTGTGACGACGGTGCAGAGGTCCTGCAATGTCAACGCATCGCGAACGGTGCCCAGTGGGCCCTCACCGTGCACCAGTCCGCCAACCCTGAGCGCCTGAGCAATGTCCTGCTCAGCGGCCGCATCACCGATGCGAAGCAGTTGGACCCGGTTGCGGAACTGGACACCGTGCTGCCCGCGAGTCCGGAGCTGCGCCGGATGAAATGGTTCGTCTCGACGGCCAACCAGCACACCGGTCAGGCCGGGTTCGCCAGAGGCGTCCGCGTGAGTTATGTGGTCACGCCGAACGACGTCTCGATCGATGCCGGCACGGCCTGTCGGCTCGTGGATGGCGTGATCACCTGTTGAGCCTCCCGCGTCGCACCATTGTGTGCCCGCAGGGGTATGCGGTCGGGGTTCGTTTCGCACCCTGAGCGAACAATGAGCTGACCGGCCCGAGGGTTAGGTTCTTGGGGTGCTGTCCTCGATCGATGTTGAGACCTTGGCCCCGTACGCCGAGGCTCGCGCCTCCGATCTGCGCCTCGCACTGGGGCCGACGGAGCTGAACCGGCTGCGACCGGCCCTCGCGACCCGACCCGGCCCGCGCTTCCTGGATTTCACCACGGAGCTCCGCGTGCTGGGTGCCTCACATCAGATCGCCCTCATCGGTGCCGATTGGGTCTGGACCGAAACATTGGCCTTCGGCGCCAGCTCCGAGCCCGCGTTGCCCTCGGAGAGCAGGACGCTGATCGCGCCGGGTCTGCTCCACGACATGACCATCGCGGTCAAGCGCGAACTGTCGCGTACCCAATTCTCCCACCGCGCCGACGAGATCGACCGGCAATGCCGGGCCCACGACACCTCGCTCGCCGTGCGGTTCGCCGGGGACGCCCTCGCCTTCACCGCCATCGGCGCCTCCGGTGACGCCGAAGGTCTGCGGTGGGAGACCTGGCACCTCTATCCGGAAAGCCGCGAGATCATGGCGTCCTCCACGCGAATCACGATCGGCTCTTGAGCTAGGCCGGCCCGGAGTCATCGCGGGTCGCCCCGCTGCGAGTGGTCCCGAAGTCGTCGTCGAGGAGGGGGTCGTTCGCGTTCCTGCTCCGGCGGAACAGACGGTCGATAGCGATGCGTCCCGCGCCGAACGTGACGAGGACCAGCGCGAGTGCCGCCTGGATGACGTTGTATTCATAACCGCTGTTCTCCAGCCACGGCCCGTGGAACCACTTCGTCCAGGCGATGACCATGCCCTGCTGGACGACCAGG
>DUOB01000118.1 GCA_012839035.1 Propionibacterium sp. | reverse complement strand
ATCGAAGGGCTTCGGCCTTCACCTCGGCCGAGTAATGCCGCGAGTTGGTCTTCGGCTCCACATCTTCGTCGGAATACTGCATCCATACCTCCATTAAGAGGTGGTGCACTGACCCTCTGAAACCGCCCACAACCTGCATGCGTGTTGGGAAGTGCGTTTCAGGTTGGGAAGTGTTCCCCGTGCTGGGAACTGGGTCAACGACTCTCTGCGGGTGGTCCGCCAGATGTCAGCCCAGCGCTGCTTCGGCCGCCAACGCGACCTCGGCAATGCGGGCGTCAGCGTCGCGCGGGCCGGCGATCATGAGGCCGACCGGCAACTCGCCGGGGGCTTGGCACGGCACGGAGAACGCGCATCCATCGAGCCAGTTGACGAAGAACGGGTTGCGCAGCATCAGCCGGTTCACCTCGAAGTACGCCTCGTCGGAGGCCTCCAGGTCGGCGATCGGCGGCGCCACC
The DNA here is from genome assembly GCA_012839035.1 of Propionibacterium sp. Taxonomy (GTDB): domain Bacteria; phylum Actinomycetota; class Actinomycetes; order Propionibacteriales; family Propionibacteriaceae; genus Enemella. Next base: position 9,896 of record DUOB01000118.1, on the reverse strand, counting down.
ATCGGCACCGTCGGGGCCAGCACGGCATCGAACGACGCGAGCGCCTTCTCGGTCTCGACGATCCACCGGGCCCGACGGTCCTGGATCGCCAGATAGTCGGCCACGCTGATCCCGTCTCCCAGCTTCATCCGCTGGGACACCCGGTGATCGACGTCGGCCTCGCGGCTGCGTACGAGATCACCATGCGCGGCCCAGCACTCGATGGGGGACAGCCCGCTGGGCTGGTTGATCTCGGCGATCTCGCCGATCTGCGTCAGCGGCACTTCCTCGATGGTGGCGCCGGCGTCGGCCAGCGTACGCAGCGCTCGCTCATAGGCCGCGGCCACGTGCGGGTCAATATCGTCGAGGACGACCGTCTGGGCCGCGGCGAACCGCATGCCCGAGAGTGGCCGCGACGCCACGTCGAGGGGGGCGCCGGCCAGCACGGCATCCAGGGTCAGGCAGTCGGTCACCGAGTTGGCGATCGGCCCGATCGAATCCAGCGAGCGGGCCAGCTCGATCGCTCCGGTCAGAGGGACCCGGGCCTGGGTGGGCTTGAAACCCACGAGCCCGCACAGGGCTGCGGGGATGCGTACGGAGCCGGCCGTGTCGGAACCCACGGCTCCGACGGCCAGGCCCAGCCCAACCGAGACGGCGGCTCCCGACGACGAGCCGCCCGGGACGCGCGCCACCGCCGGATCGGCCGGGTTGCGCGGGGTGCCGTAGTGCGGGTTGAGACCGACGCCACCCAGGGCGTACTCGACCATGTTCGTCCGCCCCGTGAGCGCCGCGCCCGCTTCGCGCAGCCTGGCCACGACAACCGCGTCGGTCTCGGCGGCGGGCAGGCCCTTGCGCACGATCGAGCCGGAGAGGGTGGTCTCACCAGCGACGTCGAAGAGGTCCTTGATCGTGATGGGCAGACCCGCCAGGGGGCGGTCGGGATCGTTCCCGGCGGCATCAGCGGCACGGGCCGCGGTCAGGGCGTCCTCGGCATAGGTGGCGGTGAAGACATGCGCCGCCGCAGGGTCAGTCTGTCCGCGTTCGAGCGCCTCGGCGACAATCGCCTCGTAGGTCCCGCCATCCTTCACGCGTGCCCGCACGCCGTCGATCGTGATCATGTGCTGACCATACCGAGGCGGGCACGCCGGGTTGAGGTGCTCGGTGTATTGCCGCGCGGCCCGGCGTGGGCTCAGAGGTGTACGCCGTGTGATTCCAGCCAGCGGGACGGATCGGTGGTGCTGTAGGGATCGGACGTGGACGCATCCGCGGGATAGAACTCGAAGTGCAGGTGGGCGCCGAAGGTGCGCCCGGACATCCCCACATAGCCGATGAGCTGGCCCGCGTCGACGGTGTCGCCGGGTTTGACGGTCACCGAGTCCAGATGGGCATAGAGGCTGGAGCCGTCGTCGTGTTTGATCACAGCGTGTACGCCGGCCCAGCCGCCGGCATCGGGCGACCCGACAACGCCGGGAGCTGCCGCGTACACCGGGGTGCCGACGGGAGCCTGGAGGTCCACGCCCGTGTGATAGCGGGACCAGGCGCCGACAGCTCCCCAGCCGCTGCCGAGGGAATAGTCCTCCGGGGCCACAGGCGCGGCGGCACGACTGGGGGTTTCCTCGTGCTGGTGCTCCTGTTCTTGCGCGTGCTTGTGCTCCAGGTACTGACGCTGCGACAGCGCTCCCTCGATCTCGGAGGCCAAGTTCATGGTCTGGGCCGTGAGGACATCGTGCTTGTTGGGAGCGGTGGCATGGCTCATCACGGCGCCGTGGGCCGGCGGGGCGGTGAGCACGGAACCGGCGGTGAGCAGCGTCGACGCGATCACAGAGGCGACTCCACCAGCGACCAAGCGCCTCGGGCTCCGACCTCCACGCTGTGCGCGAGTGGTTTCGGGCTTGTGGATCGGACTTTGTGGCACGACAAATCTCCCTGGGTATGGCTCGATGGAGAAAGCTGCGAGGAGACCGACGAACCGTGGCGCTGCACTCGCTGAGGCCCGGATACTTTTCAGGGCCGCTTTCTTAACGATTCAACAATCGCACGTCCAAAACGTGACAGCACCTCTCGTGCCGTGGTATAGAACCCCGCGGCGTCACGTTCAGCCTCTTGGCGGCGCATTGGGATTCACTGGATGCTGGCCGCCGAGCTGATCGCAAGCACCTGCCTCTCTCATTTCTCCTGGCTGGCGACGATGATCGCGACCCTGGCTCCGACGGCCTCATAGGTGCCTCGCGCTCGGGCGTCACGCGTGACGAGCACAGCGTCATGCTCTTTTGCAGCGAGAGCGACGAGCCCGTCATAGGTGGCTCCGCCCGTAATGCCGAGCGGTGCCAGCAGCCCATGCACTTGCCCTGCTTGATCGGGGGAGAGACCCACGGGAGCGTGGAAGTTCTCATCGATGAGCCGGACAGCATCTGGTGCGGTCACCCTGGCGTCACCGGGCAGACGAGTCAGCACCGAATAGGTCTCAACGAGAGCGTGACCGGCAATGCCCAGTGTCTTCCCCTGCGCCCACGCACGAACGATGTCGTGCGCCTCGTGTGAAGCGACCAAGAGGGGCACCGCAACGCTGGTGTCGACCACGTACTGCGTCAACGACGCCCCGCATCAATCAACGCGAACAGGACGTCATCGGTGACGACGGTCTCGCCGCGGGACACCAATCGTCCGCCAGCGTCGCGCTCCAGCGTGGCCGTGCGGCCTTTGGGGGTGATTTGTACGCCAGCGCCATACGGCGAGATGTCCACCTTGGAGCCGGGCGTCAGGCCCAGCGCGTCCCGGAGCGCCTTGGGCAGCAGCAGGCGCCCGCCCGAGTCGATGATCGCTTCCATGGGATTACGTTACCATTTCGTTCCCAGTCAAAGGTGGGGTGTGCGCGCCCAGCAGGAACAGCGACTCCTCGGCGTGGGAGAGTTGCGTGGACTCGTCGAGTCGGCGGCGAGATCGGCACCGCGGATCAGGGTCATCGGTCTGCCTGGTTAGTGGCTCGTGGACGCTGGTGCGGGCGAGCCGCGCGTCCGAATGGTGTGCGCGACAGAGACTGTGGCCACCTGGACGAGCACAACGTGATCGCGCCCCAGTTGCACCGGATCGAAATATCTGCAACCCACGCGCCGACGCTCCCTGGCTAGCTCGTCTCGGCGCCGGTCCGCAGGACAAGGTCGTCACGGGTGGCGGCCATGGCGCGAAAAAACACTTGGAGCATGCCCTTGAGATGGGACGGCGCGAACGGCTGGGCAGGAATCAAGCACTTCTGCCAGATGTCACGATCAAGTAGCGTCCAGGTCACCCAGGTTGCATCACGGTTGAGAATGCCGATTTCGACGGCAGCACCCCGCGGCGACTTCACTCCATGCGCCACCCGGGCCAGGATCTCCACGGCCGGCTGATGCTGGAGGACCCGAACCCACACAACCTGATCCATGTGCCTGATGACGAAATCGCCGTCGTCATCGACCTCCGCCTCCTGATCGGTGAACTCGCCGACCACGTCATCCACGATCGCGAGGAGCTCCTCCCGATTCTCGGTGGCGTACGCAACACCCACCGCATGTCCATCGATTTCGCCCATCTTGGCGAGCGTGGGCTTGTCGAGCGGCACCTTGGCGGTCTCGGTCAGTCCCAGCATGTCCTCCACCTCGGGTCTCAAGCCCTTCTGCCGGAAGGTGAGCATCTGGGGATGCGCGATGCGGAAATAGTCCCTCAGGATCATCACCAACTGGTCGGAGATGAGGTCATAGTCGTCCACCTCGCCATTGACCTCCAACGTCCAATCGCAGTCACCGGCTTCGAGATCGTTGCCGCCCCACCCCGTGCGCCTGAGCACGGCAACCTGTTCCTCGTTCAACGCATACAGCGGGTGCAGCAGGACGTTGCCGGGGATCTCCACGGTGACCTGGTCCAGCTCACCCGTGGCCGAGATCTGGACATAGGGGTAGTAGGGCGGAATGCACCCTTCCGGCGCCGGACCGATCAGCTCCAGCCGGAGGTAGTCTCCCGGCTCACACATGCCCAACCCATCGATACAGCCCGTCAATGTCTCGGCGATCTTCCGCCACAACGCAACGAGCTCAATGCCGTCGCTCGGCTCCTGCCCCTGCTCGGAGGTGTGGATCATGCTGCTGTCGTTCGTCATGTCGAACTCCTTCTCGGATGGGGACTTCTGAGGCCAGCCAGCAGGCGGTATTGACACGCCCGGGCCAGCACTTCCAACGCTAGACGGGCGGTCTGACACTTTTGATTCGCGATTTTTCGGAGCTTCATCCGCGCCGAATCCATCCCTGCTCAGGGGATAGTCGGGGAGCGTCTTCGAGAAGGACCACCATAGGGCGCAGCCAGTTCGTTCACGGTGGCGTCCCCCAGGCTCAGCCGGGCGACGATGTCGCGGCGCGTCGGGTCGGCGAGTGCCGCGAATGCGAGGTTGAGCTGGTCGACTCCGTCGTCGGTCATCGCTCCCAGCCGCGCCTTTTCAACCCTGGGTCGGCAGCAGGCTGCTGGCCTGTCCGCTCCAACTGACGGCGAGAGCGTCGCGTGCGCGAGTGGCGGCGACATAGAGGAGGGCCCGTTCGCGGAGGACGGCCTCGGCCCGGGCCGCCGGGTCGAAGTCGTACGCCTGCGGCGGCTTGGGGATGCTCGTCTCGGAGACACCGAACAGGAGCACCCGGGAGAATTCGGTGCCCTTGGCCCGGTGCATGGTGAGCACCACGGGCCTTCCCGCGGGAACGCGCTCGCGCTCCACCGCGCGTACCTTCACGCCCCGCTCGCCCAACGCCGTCGCCACCCGATCGCGGACCTGCTGGTCGCGTACCAGGATCGCGATGGTCTCGGGTTTGGCCCCATCGGTGAGCCAGGCCCGGACGATCTCAGCCGCCCGATCGAGTTCGGCGGTGAGCGAAGGAGTCTCGCTCAACTCGGGTTCGGGACCTCTGCGCGCGGAGCGATAACCGGAGTGATCCTCGGCACCTTCATCGCCGTCGACCCAGTCGCCACCCTCGAGGATCTGCTGGGCGAGCCGCAGATTCTGGGCAGTGGTCCGATAGTTCAGTTTCAGGCGACTCGACCGCCCCCGCACCTGCAGGCCATAGTGCGACAACACGATCCGCGCGCCATAGATCCGCTGGTGGGCGTCCTCGGCGAGAAACACGTCGTTGGGGCCAGCCGCAGCCAAAGCGCGCACGAGCAGCAGGTGAGCGGGTCCGAGATCCTGGGCCTCATCCACGAGCACGTGGTCGAACAGGGGACCGGTGCGTTCCAGGTGCACCGCCGCGATCATCGCCGCCTCGGCGTAGTCGATCGCCCCGTCCATGCGGGCATTCGTCCGGTACGCCGACACCACCCGCCACACCGCTTGGCGCTGGGCCTTGGCCAATCGCACGCCCCGGCCGGGCCGGCGTACCCGCAGATAGTCGCGCTCCTCGGTGATGCGATTCGGCAGGATCACCGCGGCGTACTCGCTCGCAAGGAATTCCGCCCGTCGCAACTGATCGGGCAACTCGGCACCCGCGGACGCGATCGCGTCGTGCCAGGCCTGGTTGGGCGTACGCCGGGCGACCTCCGCACGCGCCTGGCCAAGCACGGTCGCGACATCCTCGGCAATCCCGGACCCTGCGCGCTTGAGCACCCGCGCGGCCAGCGCATCGATCCCGACGACGCAGACGCCGGGTTGATCGGGCTGATCGGTGATGGGTACGCCAGGATCGAGCAGCGCCAACTGTTCGGCGATGCCATCGGCAAGGTTGGTGGTGAACGTTGTCAGCAGCACCCTCCGGGACTCGTCATCCCGCCAAAGACGGCGCGCACGATGCACGAGCACCACCGTCTTTCCGGTCCCCGCGCCACCGGCGAGCCGGTAGGGGCCGTTGTAGTTCGCCGTCACCAGACGCCGCTGCGCCGGATGCAACCAGACCCGCCAGGCCTCGAAATCCCCGGCCTCGATCGCTTGGCGCAGCTCCTCGTTGTTCTCGATGTAGGTGAAGCTCGCCTGGGTGTCCGGGTTCTTCTTGACGGCTTCGATGATCCGCGCGTCTTCGTTCTCTTCCGCAGCCGAAGAGTCGGCGCCACTGGCGAGGCGGGCGGCGATCTCGGTGATCGGGGTGCCCGTCAGCAGTTCAAGCAGCACGTTCTGCTGCCACTCCGGATGGCGCTCGGCTGCGGTGAGGACGGCGTCTTCACTCGTGGCAGCTGCCGCAGTCGCCGCGAGGTCGGCGTCAATGCCCAGTGCGGTGAGTTCCGCGACGGTATGTCCGAGCACGCGGGGTTGGTCGTCGGCCACCCTTCCCTGCGGCTCGAGCACTGGGGCCTGCGCCTCGGTCTCCCGGATCTCAGGAATCCCGTTCAGCGGATTGATCTTCAACGTCATGCGCTGAGCGAGTGAGGTGCCCTCGTCGTGGGGATAGGCGCCGCAATAGATGTAGACCGGGGAGCCGTTCTGGTCGAGGCGGAACAGGACGGCGCGATAGCTGTCGTTGACCCGCCCGGTGCGGGCCCGGGAGTCGGCCGAGTTGTTGATCGGCTCGATATGCAGGCCGGGGAGAGCGTCATCGGCCGTGAGCTTGTCGAGGAACGCCATCTCCAGCTTGCGGATGGACGGATCAGCGTTGCGCCCTCGCTTGGTCAGGATCACGGTCGACTCAGCCATGGGGCCATTCTGTCGGGTCCGGCCCGAAGGCGTCCCGGTGGTCGCCGGGGGTGTGTCGAGGGGCAGCTCAGCGCCCGACAGCAGCGGTGAGGGCCTCGGCATCCAGCGCGATCAGGCGCCAGCCCTCGGCAGCGAGGTCGGTGATATCGGCGTCGTCCGGGTCCTCCATGACCGCGATCTTTAGGTCGGTCCAGGCCCAGTCGACCGCCAGGCCGATCTCGCCGAGTTCCGGGCCGATCTCGTCGGGCGCGGGCAGTCCCTGCCCAGCGAGTGCGCGCAGGAACGTGCGTTCGTTGTCGCTGCCTGCTTTTTCGTACGCCGGTCGCCACGCGGGCGGGATCTCCACCTCGACCTCGGCCGGGGGCGCCATGACCTCCACACGCGGTGCACGATCGAGGGTCGCGATCGTCAGCGGGAGTTGCGAGAGTTGCAGCGCATTGGACAGCCGCAGCCACTCGCGCCAGGACTCCTCGAAGTCGGGGCGGCCCAGGGCCCGGGGACTGTCGTCGAGAAGAACACACAGCTCGACCGGAGTGATGCCTTGGCCGCGGGCAATCGCCGCCACCCCGAGGGCGCCGTCGGCGTACAACCCACCCGGCTTCGGATTCGACACCGCAGCCTGCCCGCCGCGCAGGTGCCGGCGTACCTGATCCACCAACGGCCGCTCCCCATCGACCGCGTCCACGGCCTGCAGGAACATCAGCCCCAACGAGTGCGCGAGCTCCCGCTGGGCCGCGGGCTCGGGATTGGTCAGCCAGGACCGCAGGAACGCGAACGGGCCGCCCAACACGGTGGGCAGCATGACCGTCACCCGGGGGACCTGCTGCACCATCAGCCCAACACGCTGCTCGTCCCACCACCCCGGCGGCTCCGGCTCGACACCCCGCTGGTGCAGCTCGATGTCGCGGGCGGTGATGGCGAGGACGACGTACCCGGCATCCCGCAGGTTCGCCCGCTTCTCCGCATCGTCGGCCAGCCGGTTGTGCGCCTGGCTCGCGTGCCACCGCTTGCCATCGGTGAAGATTGCGACCCTTGGGATGCTCGGGTCCGAGCACTCGAGGACGAAGTCGGGCTTGGCGCCGGCGACGACGAGTTGGGGGGAGAGGTACCAGGATCGCCGTGACTTGCCGATGGTGATCGTGAGCTGGTTGCCCTGGGCGGTGGGCTTGGTCACGACGGTGCCGCCGAGCGCGTCGACCATCGCCTGGAACTCCTGGTGGAAGCGTTTCTCCAGGTGCGACCACGGGTCCTCGATGGGCGGGGTGTCCTCGGTGACGCGCCACAGCATCCCGGCGGTCGGGTCGTCGTTCTCGCCGAGGGTGAGCAGCTCGCGCAGGTGCCGCTCGGCGGTCGCACGCGACACCAGGTCCGGGATGCGCCCGGCGAAGGGCAGCAAGCACCGGTGGCAGGCCTGGCGGTCCTCGTCGGCGCAGGCGCAGTCGCGGACGAGGAGGTACGCGCGGGTGAGCAGTTCCCAGACCTGTTCCGGGCGGGCGAGGTCGGCGAGATAGCCCGTGCCGCCCGGCACGGTGTCGTGCAGCAGCAGCGCCTTGCGGTTGTCACCGCCCATCACTGGGTCGGGGCACGGCAGCACCCCGATGTGGTCCGGGGACCCGCCGAACGTCTCGCGCAGTCCGAGCAGAATCGCCGCCGTCAGCGACGGAATCGCGAACAGGTCCCCGAGCACCACCGACCAGGGCAGCGGCAGCAGCACCCCCTGGGTGTGCAGGGTCCGTGACAGGGCGAGCGTCTCGACGTGGTGCTCGTCGGTCGCGTGGCGGTGCGCACACCACGGCCGGTGCTCCTCGGGCCGGTTCTCCCGCGTCGCCCGGTCCCGCACGCCACACCCGCGGCAGATCCGGAACATCGGTGCCTGCACCGACTCGCCGGCGATCTCCAGGCTCGGCCCGGGGACGCCCGGCCCCACGTTGAGCCAGCGGATCGTCAGCCGGCGGGCATACCGCGCCCCGAAGCCGAGCTCCTCCACGAACCAAGACCCGGTCAGATCGTCGGACGCCACATCGACCGCCGGCACGACGGTGAACCGCGTGCGCTTGCGCTCGTCGGTCCGGTCGCCGATGTGCGCCTCGTCGCGCTGCAGTTGCGCGGAGACCCGGGTCAGCTCCAGCACGCGCAGCCGCTGGTTGGCATCCGTGATCGCGGCCGATCCGCACCGCGGACAGGGCGTGAGATCGGGCTGTTCGTCGAGGCACTGCGCGTACCCACATTCCGAACACCACGCCCACGTCCGCACGTCCGCGGCATCCCGGCCGACGTCCACCGCGTCGATGCCGATCTCGAACCCGCGCGAATAGAACGTCGCCCCGGGCGCGAACTCCTCCAGCGCCCGCGCGGACGGCCGGTCGAGCCGGGTGTGGTCCTGCTTGAACTCCTCGTCCTCGGGGTCGATCCAGTTGATCGACACATCGAGGGTCACGCGGTCGTCGAGCAGTGTGTAGTTCGGCAGCAGCCCCTGGGCTTCGAGCGCGCCGATCCAATAGTCGCTGTTGGTCTCGGAGAGCTGCTTCCGCGTGCCCTTGATGGCGGCGAGGGCGGTGGAGTACGCCTGCTTGTCCGTCTCGCTCGCCGCCGGGGATTCGGCGCGCTGCTGCAGGTCGGGCAACTCGGTCTGGATCGTGTCGATGCGGAAGTGCAGGTCCTCGCGGTCGCGCTGCCAGCGCCCGGAGGCGTTGTACGCCGCAGCCGCCAGCCCCGATGTCCCGACGCCGTTCTCCGGTGTCGCCCACGCGATGAGAGCGTCTGCTGCCTCCTGGATAAGGACCCTTCGGGACGCGCCTTCGGCGCTCCTCAGGGATCGTTCTCGTTGGCTGAGGAGCGAGGTACGAGCGTCTCGAAGCCCAAACCCCGCAAGGAACGCGGCCAACAGCTCGGGAGCGTGACCGTCGGCGTACTCGATCAGGTCACCCAGCCACGTGCCCGGATCCGCCGAGCCGAGGACGCCGGGTGCCTTGCTGACCCATCGCACGCCGGGTTGGCGGGCGAGGCGGTCGACGACGGACGCCAGGTATTGCCGCTGCAGGATCTCCTCCGCGGACAGGTACGTCGCGGGCGGGCGCACCTCCCCGTTGATCACCGACAGCGGATCACCGAGGCGGGGGAGGGTGTCGCCGCGGCCGGTGAGGTACGCGAGGTTGAGGCTGCTGCCGGTGCGCCGGCCGGCGCGGCCGATGCGTTGGAGATAGGACGCGACCGTCCGCGGCAGCGAGGCGAGCATGACGGTGTTGAGGTCGCCGATGTCGATGCCCATCTCCAGGGTCGGGGT
>DUOB01000117.1 GCA_012839035.1 Propionibacterium sp. | reverse complement strand
GGACGTCTTCCACGCCGCCGCGGTCATCTGCGCCGACCGGCGCTCGGGGATCACGACGCCCTGGGCGCCGAACGCGGCGGCCGACCGGATGATCGCGCCCAGGTTGCGGGGGTCGGTGACCTGGTCGAGCATAACCACGAGGGGGGCAGCCGCCGATTGCAGGGCATCGGAGAGGAGGTCGTCGGGGTGGGCGTACTCGAACTCCGGCAGCTTCAGCGCCACACCCTGATGGATCGCACCGCCGGTCAGCCGGTCCAGCTCCGTGCGCGTGGACTGCAGGGTCGGCACGTTGTGGTCGGCGCAGTGCTGCAGGATGTCGCGCAGGCGGGAGTCACGCTCGGCGCCGTCGGCGACGTACGCGGTCCGGACCGGGATGCCCGCCTGGAGCGCCTCGAGGACAGGATTGCGGCCCGCGACCCACTCGGGGCCGGCCCCGGGACGGCCGGTGCGCTGGGCGGACTTCTTCGGCCGGGCCGCCGCCTGCCGCGCTGCAGCCTGCTTGGCCTTGTATGCCTTGTGATAGGGCCGGTCCTCGGCCTTCGGGGTCGGGCCCTTGCCGGCCAGACCGCGGCGGATCCGGCCGCCCGAACCTGCTGGCCCCTTGCCCTTGGCCTTGCTCCGGGCGCCGGGACGCTGCGAGTTGCCTGCCATGTCAGTGACCTCCGGCGGACTCGAGCTCCCAGCGCGGACCGCTGGGGGTGTCGGTGATCTTCAGACCCAACTCGTTGAGCCGGTCGCGGATCGCGTCCGCGGCGGCCCAGTCCTTGCGGGCCCGGGCGTCCGCCCGCTGGGCGAGCAGGGCTTGGACCAGCCCGTCGACGATCGGGGTGAGGTCGTCACCGCCGGCGATTCCGGCGTCGGCCCAGACCGGGTCGTCCGGGGACAGCCCGAGCACGGTGAGCATGGCCTTGACCTCCCCGAGGATCCGCCGGACCTCGGCCTCGTCGTTGGCTTCGACGGCGGCGTTGCCCTGGCGTACGGCAGTGAACAGCACCGCCATCGCGCCCGGGGTGCCGAGATCGTCGTTCATCGAGTCGATGAACGACTCCGGCACCCGAGTCGGCTCGGAGTCAGCGACCTCTGCGGCCCTTCTCACGAACGAATCGATCCGGGAGAGCTGCGCGGTGGCCTCCTCGAGCGACTCGTCCGAGAACTCGATGATGGAGCGGTAGTGCGGCGCGAGGAGATAGAGGCGGACGGCGCGCGGGGGATAGGCCTGGGTCACCTCGGAGACGAGCGCCCCGTTCCCCAGGGACTTGCTCATCTTCTCGCCCTTCATGGTGACCAGGGCGTTGTGCATCCAGTGCCGCGCGAACGGCTTGCCGGCCGCGGTCGACTGGGCGAGCTCGTTCTCGTGGTGGGGGAAGCGCAGATCGAGCCCGCCACCGTGGATGTCGAACTCGTCGCCCAGGTATTTGCCCGCCATCGCCGAGCACTCCAGGTGCCAGCCCGGCCGCCCGCGACCCCACGGGGTCGGCCAGGACGCGGTCTCGGGCTCGCCCTCCTTGTGGCCCTTCCACAGCGCGAAGTCCCGCGGATCGCGTTTGCCACGCGGATCCGCATCCTCGGCGGGTGCCATGTCGGTGAGCTTCTGGTTGGAAAGCCGACCATAGTCGGGCCAGGACCGCACATCGAAATAGACGTCACCCGAGCCGTCCGGGGCCGGGTAGGCGTGCCCGCGCTCCATGAGCTCCTCGATCAGCTCGATCATCTCCGGCACGTGCCCCGTGGCCCGCGGTTCATAGGTCGGCGGCTGGCAACCGAGCGCCGCATAGGCGCGGTGGAGTTCGCGCTCGAAACGGTACGCCCACGCGTACCACTCCTCACCGTGCTCCGCCGACTTGGTCAGGATCTTGTCGTCGATGTCGGTGACGTTGGCGACGATCTTGACCTCGAACCCCTCATGGGTCAGCCACCTCCGCAGGACGTCGAAAACGACCTCCTTGCGGATATGGCCCACATGCGGGGCGGACTGGACTGTGAGCCCGCAGTGATAGATCGACACCTTGCCCGGAACGACCGGATCGAGCGGGGCCGTGATGCGAGTGGCGGAGTCATAGAGCTGGAACGTCACCCCCCAACCCTAGCGGCGTGCGCCACCTCATTGAGAGCCGTGATCAGCCTGTCCACATCACCGTCGTCCGAATAGGGAGCGAGACCCACCCGGACTGCGCCGGCGTCACCGAGTCCGAGCGTGCGGGAGCACTCGAGGGCATAGAAATTGCCGGCCGGCGCATTGACACCGTGGGCGGCAAGGCCGGCATAGACCTCCTGCGAGGCTACGCCCGGCAGGTCGAACAGCAGTGTCGGGGTGCGCCGGCCCGCACGGGAATAGATCGTCGCGCCGACGTCGGTGAGGGCGTGTTCGATGCGCGTGCGCAGGGTCAGCTCGTGCTCGGCCATCGCGTGCATCGCGCGCTCGAGGCGTGGGCGGCGCGGGCCATCGGTCTCGCCGCACATGCCGGCAAGGAAGTCGACTGCCGCGGTCGTGCCGGCGAGCAGTTCATAGGGCAGCGTGCCGAGCTCGAACCGCTCCGGCACGGCATCGGTCGACGGCAGCAGCTTGTCGGGGCGCAGGGTCTCGAGCAGCGCCGGGTCCGCCGCGAGGACGCCGAGGTGTGGACCACAGAACTTGTAGGGCGAACACACCAGGAAGTCCGCGCCCAACGCCCGGAGATCCACCGACTCGTGCGCCGTGTAGTGCACCGCATCGACATAGCTCAGCGCCCCGGCGGACCGCGCCGCGGCAATGATCGTCGTGACGTTCGGCATCGTGCCGATGAGGTTGGAGGCGGCGGTGACCGCGACGAGGCGGGTGCGGTCGCTCAGCAGATCGGTGACGGCCTCGACCGGAAGCTCTCCGGTCTCCGGATCGAACTCCGCCCAGTGGACCGTCGCCCCCGCGCGCTCGGCCGCGATGACCCAGGGGCGGATGTTGGCGTCGTGGTCCAGCCGGGTGACGATGATCTCGTCGCCGGACGCCCACGGGTGTGTGTGGGCCAGCGTGCCGGCCATGGAAAACGTCAGTTGGGTCATCGACCGGCCGAAGACGATCCCTGCCGGGTCGGCGTTCAGCAGATCGCCCATCGCCGCGCGTGCCGAGGCCACGATCCCGTCGGCATTGCGCTCGGCCCGGGTCACACTGCCGCGGTTGGCGACCGGCAGGACCAGCGCGTCGGCAATCGCGGTGGCGACGGGAGACGGGGTCTGCGTACCTCCCGGGCCATCGAAATGCGCCGCCGCATCGGGGCCGGTGAGCGCGGGGAACTGGGGACGCAACGCGGTGGGATCGAACCTCATGGGCCCATCGTGCACCCTGTGGGCGACAATCGAACATGCAGGTTGAACGCATCGTGGCGTCGGCCGAGGGTCGAGAGCTGATCGAGCGGGTGCGGGCGTATGCACAGGAGCACCTCGCGCCCCACGCCGCGCACGCCGAGGAGCAGGAGACGTTCCCGCGGGAACGTCTGGCCGAGCTCGGGGAGATGGGCCTCTTCGCACTGCCCTATCCCGAAGAGATCGGCGGACTGGGACAGCTCTATGAGGTCTATCTCCAGGCGCTCGAGGAACTCGCCAGCGCCTGGATGAGCGTCGCGCTCGGCGTCAGCGTGCACGTCATGACCTGTCACCCGGTCGTGCACGCAGGAAGCAACGAACAGCGGAACCGCCTGTTGCCGGGCATGCTGGGCGGGCGCCTGCTGGGGGCGTACTCCCTCTCCGAACCGCAGGCCGGCTCCGACGTCGACGCAATCCGGCTGCGTGCCGTGCCGGACGGTGGCCACTATGTGCTCGATGGCGAGAAAGCGTGGGTGAGTCACGGTGGATTCGCGGATTACTACCTGACCTTTGCCCGCACGAGCGAGGGCCGCGACGGGCTGAGCTGCTTCGTGGTCGAGGGGACTGCGGACGGGCTCGTCCCCGGGCCGCCCGAGCGCAAGATGGGTCTGCGGGCGTCACCGACGACCCCGGTGTACTTCGAGGGGGTATGTGTGGACCGCGCCGACCGCATCGGCGCCGAGGGGGACGGGCAACGGCTTGCCCTCAGCGCCCTGGCCAACGGGCGACTCGGCATCGCCGCCTGCTCGACGGGACTGGCCCAGGCAGCGCTGGACGCGGCGGTCTCCTTCGCGAAGGACAGCGGGCAGGCGGAGGAACAGGGCATCAAGTTCCTGTTGGCGGAAATGGCGGCCAGGGTCGCCGCGGCGCGTGCCACCTATCTGCACGGGGCCAGGAAGTGCGACGCCGGCTTCGACTTCGTCGCTGACGCTGCAATCGCCAAGCTCGTCGCCACCGACGCCGCCATGTCCGTGACGACCGATGCGCTGCAGGTGTTCGGCGATGCCGGCACCGTGAGTGACTTCCCAGTGGAGCGGTACTTCCGGGAGGCCAAGGTGACCCAGATCTTCGAGGGGACCAACCAGATCCAGCGGCTGGTCATTGCTCGTTCGTTGCTGAACCGAGGAAGCGGCGCGTGAGGGTGGGGGCGTCGTGTGCGAGTCGCTTCCTATTGCTGCTGACTTGTTGTCAATGTGGTGCTCCGGAAGCCACGTTTTTGGCCTTTCATGTGCATGGAAGGTGTTTTTCGACGACGTGATCACGCTGACCCCTGCTGGGTGGACCGAGAACTCGCGGCCGGTCGGTTGATCTCCTTGTATTCCGGCGTCCTGATCCCCGCTGGCAAACCAATCGATCTGAGCACGTTGGTGACAGCGGCTCGCCTGGTCGATCCGGATGCGGTGGTCATCGGCGAAGGTGCGCGCAGTCTTGGCTGGGCGGGGAACCCGGTCACTTCTCTGCGACTCGCGTCCAAGCGTCGACTGCGGGGCGGCACGGAGTACCTCTCTTTCACGGAGCGGTCGGTGCCGTTGGATTTCGTGATTGACAGGGAGGAGGTGCGGTTCACCAGTCCGGAATACACGGCTGTGGATCTCGTGCCGACCCACGGTGCGGGAGCGGTCATCGAACTGCTGAGGGAGGCCAGGGACCGTGGCGACGCGTGCCTCTCGATGATGTGGCAGGCCCTGGCGACCATGCGCAGGAGGCCAGGGATCGCCCAGCTCAGGCACGTCCTCAGGGAGTGTGAACGTCGACCGTGGTCCGAGGCCGAGCGAGAGCTGCACAATCTGTTGCGGAGCAACGGATTTGACGGTTGGGAAGGGAACTATCGAATCCAGCTCGAGGACACCTGGGTCCTGGACGTGGCGTTCGAGGAGGAGCAAGTGGGTCTGGAGTTCGACAGCAGGCAGTTCCATTCGGACTCGGCTTCGTTCGAGCGCGATCGGCTGAAGGTGAATCAGCTGCAGGACGCTGAGTGGAAGATTTTCCTCGTGACGTCCGCGATGCTGGCGGAGGAGAAGCAGCTCTTGGGTTGGATTTCGCGGGCATTGGGGAGGGCACGGACGGGAAAACGCAGAAAGTGACGGCACAACGCGCCGAATCCGCCTCCGACGGGTCCAATTCGAGGTTTGTGCCGTCACTTTCTGCGTTTTGGGAGAGCAGCCACAACTCCATGTCCGTCGGAGAGCGTTGATCACGGTGGCGGAGGCCCTCCGGTCAGGGGCTGTGGCCGGCTGGCGGCTCGCTCTGGACGATCTCCAGACTCTCCTCCGGGACAGCCTCGTTGGGAAGACGAGGCAGAACCTCGGCGACATAACCACGCGCGGCGTCGGCCAGGGAGACTTCCGCGCCGGCGGCCTCGGAGAGATACCAGCGATGGTCGAGGAACTCGTGATAGACCTGCGCCGCGTCACGTTTGCCCAGCAGATGCTGGGGCACCGTCCGGACGACAGGTTCGAAGCACTCCATCAGCCACTGATGGGCGACGACGGACTCATCGGCGCCCTGCTGATCGGTGCGGGCGCGGAACGAATCCAGGTCGTTCAGCAACCTCCTGGCCTGATTCTCCTCGGTGTCGAGGCCGGTTAGCCGCAGCAGCCGTCGCGAATGGTGGCCGGGATCGACGACCTTGGGCTGGATGCGCACCGAGGTCCCATCTATGTCGGTGGTGATGTCCAGCTCCGCAACGTCGAACCCGAGGGCGTTCAGTCGGCGCACTCGACTGTCGATCCGGTGCATCTGCGACTCGTCGAACTCCTCTGCGTCGGTGAGTTCGCTCCACAGGTCGCGATAGCGCGCCTCGATCTGGTCGACCAAGGTGTGGGGATCGAGGGCCGGATCGAGAAGTCCGCCAGCCTGCAGATCCAGGAACTCACCGAACAGGTTGATCCGGGCGACGTGCAGGTCGTGCTCTCGCTGCCCGGCGCTGAGGGAGGGCTGGAGCTCGCCGGTCTCGGCATCGACCAGATAGGCGGCGAACTCTCCCGCGTCGCGGCGGAACAGCGTGTTGGACAGGGAAACATCGCCCCACAGGAAACCCACGAGATGCAGCCGGACCAGCAGAACCACCATCGCATCGATGAGCCGCCCGACGGTCTCCGGCCGCACGCCACTGGCGAACAGCGTGCGATAGGGGAGCGCAAACCGCAGGTGGCGGGTGAGCAGGATCGAGTCCAGCCGTTCACCAACCCGATCGTGCCGGTCGGTGACCACAGCGACTGCCTCCACCGCCGGGGTGTCGATCCGTGCGAGATCCTGCAGGAGCCGGTACTCGTGCACAGCGAGATGCTCGATGACCTCCTTGGCCGCGTAGACCTCGTCACCAACACGAATGAACCGCACGACATGGCGGGAAATGCCCCGGGGCAGGGCCACCAGATGGTGGTCGGGCCAATCGGCCAGAGGGGTATCCCAGGGAAAGGGGATCAGCCGGGTGTCTGGCCTCGCTGACAGAAATCGCGGCATCGGCTCAGTCTGTCAAAGAGGGTCGTCGCGGTCAGGAGATTCGATCCCCAGTGGTGGGGGAGAAGAGGTGCACATACTCCGGCTCGACACCCAAGCGGACGTGCGATCCGCGCTGTGGAGTGCGCCGGGAGGTGATCCGGGCCACGAGCTGGGGTGCGGTCAATGCGCTCTCGGGGGCGAGGCCGGTGGGGGTGCCGTAGAGATAGGAGTCCGCCCCCAACTCCTCGACCACGGCGATGTCCATGCCGATACCCTCCTCGGCCAGCAGGAAGTTCTCCGGCCGGATACCGATCGTCAGCACCTGCTCGCCACCCGCGCGTTCGAGCACTTCGCGAGGAACCGGGACCACGAAATCGCCCACCTGCACACCGCCGTCGGTGACGCGTCCGTCGATGAGGTTCATGGCAGGTGAGCCAATGAAGCTGGCGACGAACAGATTGCGCGGGGTGTCATAGAGCGCGAGCGGTGAGTCCACCTGCTGGAGCACGCCGTCCTTCATCACCGCAACCCGGTCGCCCATGGTCATGGCCTCGATCTGGTCGTGGGTGACATAGACCGTCGTCACCCCCAATCGCGTTTGCAGGGCAGCGATCTGGGTGCGGGTCGATACACGCAATTTCGCGTCGAGATTGGACAGCGGCTCGTCCATGAGGAAGACCTTGGGCTGTCGCACGATCGCGCGGCCCATCGCGACGCGCTGACGCTGGCCGCCCGACAGCGCCTTCGGCTTGCGGTTGAGGAATTCCTCGAGTCCCAGGAGACGAGCGGCTTCCGTGACGCGCTGTTCCTGTTCGGCCTTGGGCACGTTCTGCATCTTGAGGGCGAAGCCCATGTTCTCCGCCACCGTCATGTGTGGATAGAGCGCATAGTTCTGGAAAACCATCGCTATGTCGCGGTCCTTGGGCGGCAGATGCGTGACATCGGTGTCACCGATCCAGACGCTGCCCCCGTTGACCTCTTCGAGGCCGGCGAGCATGCGCAGTGATGTGGACTTGCCGCATCCCGAGGGCCCGACGAGCACCATGAATTCCCCGTCGGCGATCTCCAGGCTGAGCCGGTCGACCGCGGGCCGCTCGGCGCCGGGGAAGTGTCGAGTTGCCTCCCGATAGCTCACTGTGGCCACGTGGTGAAACTCCCTCCACGGGCGTCAACGCCCGATGACAGAACGCAGGGTGGTCCAAACTCGTCGGCTTCCGAGTTTGGCACAGCTCGTCGCGGATGGTGTCGCGTTCTCATTCTCGCATCGCATCAGTGTGGGAGATCGGCGGGTCCTGAGGGCGCTGCGACATAGACTCACGGCGTGACAGACAAGGAGCCGGACACCGACACCCCCGAGGGCGAGCCGGAATGGTGGGAGGACCCACGGATGCCCTGGGGGCACAAACCCACGCGAGCCGACCTCGCGTGCTTCGGGTGGATCAGCGTAATCGGGATCTATGCCTTGGTTCTGCTTCCATTCCGAGCGGTCCTGTTGACCAAACCCTTCCTGGCGGCGGTGCTCACGGGATCGCGCACAGGCGTGGTGATGATCGGCGCTCTCGCCGCGGTGGGTCAGGCTCCTTGGTGGCCGTTCTGGTTGGTGGTCGCCACCTTGAGCGTCGTCAAGTTCGACTGGGTGTATTTCTGGGCCGGCCGGCTCTGGGGCCGCGGCGTGTTCGAGATGGTTGCCGGCAAGTCGAAGCGAGCGCGGCGGAATGCGGAGCGGGCTGAGAAGGTGACGTTGAAGTACGCGGTCCCCGCGCTCTTCCTCACCTATCTCCCCGTGCCGCTGCCCGCGGCCGTGATCTATGCGACGCTCGGCACTGCGGGCATGACGTGGCGCCGCTTCTTCGCCTGGGACCTGGTCTTCGCGGCGCTCATGCAGTCGCTCTACTTCTATCTCGGGTTCAGCATCGGAGAACCGGCAGTCGAGATCGTCGCAGAGTACGGCCGCTATCTCTGGTGGGTGACGATCGCGATCCTGGTCGGCATGATCCTGACCGCGATCTGGCGCTCCAAGCGGAAGGCGCAGGCCACGGTCGACTGAACGGTCGAACTCCGCCGTGGGCGCGGAAGTCAGCCGTAGAGGGCGGTGTGGGACTCCGGGTGCTGAAACATCTGGTTGGCGTTGTGCCCGACTTTCGGGACGACGATCATGCGGTGCCGCTGGTGGATTCTCGGGCCGAACACTGACGGCAGATAGTTCCAGTAGCGTTCGCCCCGCTCGAAGCGATGGGTGCCCTGAGTCCGAGCTCCGCACGAATTGTCCAGCGACGCGGAGCGTGGGTCGTTGTCATAGGTGCCGAGCAGATAGGTCACGCGCCGTTCCGCGAATCGGCGTTTGAGGGTCTCCTCGTCCACTTCGCCCATGTAGTTGTTCAGCTTGTTGAGGCCGTAGCGGTAGTCGTTGTAGGTGGGGCACTCGGCCAGTTGCTTCTGGGTGGCCCCAGGACGTTCCGGGCTCCAATAGAGGTAGGTCGAGGGGTTCGCGATGACGAATCGCTGCGGTTCTCGGCTCGTGCCGGCGGAGTATCGCCCGACGAACTGTCCGCCACCGGAGAATCCGACGACGATGGTCTTGGGGTGGTCGATGCGATCCAAGATCTCGTCGACCACGGCATAGGAGGAGATGCGTACGTCGTCGTTGGCAGATTCGTCGCCACGGGACCAGCTGTGGTAGCTCCAGAAGAGGTGCGTATTCGGGTTGACCCGGTCGTCGCGCAAGGGAAACCAGGGAGCCACCACAAGGGTGTTCGCGCGCTCCTCCGGCGCGCCTGCGGCCAGCGCCGCGGCCGCGACTGAGCATGCACGCCGATCATTGCCATGGATGACGACGATGACGCGGGAGACGTCTGTCGGGGGCGAATCGATCGATCCATTGGCGCAGTATGTGAATCCGCGACCCGCGATGCGGGTTTCCCGCAACGTGGCGGACTCGGCGAGCGGTTCCGGCAGCACCAGCGGTTCGCGAGCGTCCGTGAGCGGCTCGGCCGCCTCGACCGCCCGCATGGGAGAGGCCGCCGAGAAGACGGCCTTGCTGCTGCCCGAAAAGCCGACGAAGCTCACGATCAGCAGAAGAGCGAGGACGATCGGCTCGATGCGTCGTTTCGCCCGCCTCGGCCTCACCGATCGATTACGCGCCACAGTTGAGCCTCGAATTCCGCTTTGAGCGTGTGGATATAGGTCCTGCTGAGATGGTTGTCGTCCATATAGACATAGACGTTGCCGATCACGGGGGAACACCATCCGGCAGGGCAGATGAAGTCCGTGAGGTCCATGGTCAGCATGCCTGGGTCAGTTTCGAGTGCCAGCTGGGGTGAGACCGGGGCCAGTTTTTCCTCGACGGGGCGAAGACATCGCGGATGGGCTGCACCATATCGTTGTACACACTCCGGCATCTTGAACGAGAAGCGAGGATTGTCTCGCATGTTCACGATCCGGATGCCCGCCTCGGTGAGGGGTCGAGCGGCGTCAGCGTACGACTCGACAGGTAGTTCCGGGCCGTCCGCCTGGGCCCGGGTCCCGACCGTGAAGACAAAGTCCGGCTGAATCTCCAGCAAGTAGTCCGTCATCGCCCGGCTGTATTCGATGCATTCCTCACTGCTCGCGGTGTTCTCGAGAGTGAACCGGCAGCCCGGCTTGATGATCACCAGCAAGTGCCACTGTTCCCGGTTGGCGAGGTCCGCCATCAGCGGATTCCACTGGTTGGCGTGCGAGTCGCCCATGATGACCACGGTCTTATGGGGCGGTCCCTGGGGGCGGATCTCGGAGCACTCCGACTCCGGCGGCTGCGGGTCGAGATCCTCGCCACACGGGGGTAGCGCCTCCGGCCAGTCGGTTCCGATCACCGGATCGCCGGGCGCGATGCTGCGGGACGGGGTCGAGGTCGGCAGTGCGGCACCGGGCGTGACCGCCAGCGCGCCCGGTCGCTCGGTCTCCGGGGTTTCGTTGACTGCTCGTACGCCGCGGTCGAGGATGTTCGTCCAGAACTGCACGGTGCCGAACACGATGATCAGGATCGTGGCTGTCGCTGCCAGGCCCCAGCGTTTGGACTTCAGCAGCGGGAGGGCGTTGAAACGGCGTTCGATCGTCCGGGTGCTCAGGTCGGCCAGGAGGATCGACAGTCCGATCACGCCGACGCTGCCGAGCAGATCGACCTCGTTGCGACCGCTCAGATAGAGCCAGAACATCAGGACCGGCCAATGCCACAAATAGAGGCCATAGGCCCGGTCGCCGATCCAGGCCAGCGGCTTGGACGACAGCCAATAGGCGGCGTGCGCCCGATGGGTGGAACCACCGGCGAAGACCACGAGGGCCGCAGCCAGGGACGGCCACAGGGCCACCACACCCGGGAAGTCATAGCGCCCGATGATCAGGCCACCGACGCCGATGGCGATCACCCCGATCCAACTCATCGCTGCGGAGACGACGAACGGCAACCGCAGGACGGGGACGAACGCAAACAACGCAGCGAGGGAGAACTCCCAGACCCGGGCGTAGGTGTCGAAGTACGCGCGGGACGGGTTGTCGGCAACCGCACGCTGCGCATAGATGAACGAAGCGATCGTGATCGCGCTGAAGATCACCCCGAGGCTGGCCTTGATGGGGGTCCGGGTCAGTTTGAACAGGCCCATGGCCACGAGCATCAGCAAGGGCCACAGCACGAAGATCTGGCCCTGGATCGACAGCGACCAATAGTGCTGCAGGAGGCTCGTTCCGCTGCGGTCGGGGGAGGTGTAGTCCGTGGCGAGGTCGATCAACACCCAGTTCTGGTTGTAGAACAGGGAGGCGAGGGCCTGGTCGAGCAGGGGATACCACCGTGTGGGCGGCAGGATCAGCCAGCCGGCCACACAGACGCTCAGGATCACCACTGCGGACGACGGGATCAACCGGCGGAATCGTCCGACCAGGAAGTCGAGGATCTTGAAGGCCATGCCCTGCCGCAGAAAGCTGGCGGTCATGAGATAGGCCGAGATCATGAGGAAGACGTCCACGCCTCCCGAAACCCGGCCCGCGCCCCACAGGTGATAGGCCACCACCAACGCGATGGCCAAACCTCGGAGGCCATGGATCTCGCCGCGATGCTTGCTCTTGCGGCGGCCGCGATCCACGCGGATCGTCGGTTCGTTCGAGCCCCTGTTGACGCGGATCGTCGGTTCTTCCAAGGCGACTCGCTTCCGTCACGCGGCGGATGGGGGCGACGCCACGATACTCGGCGGGCCACGCATCGGCTAACACTTCGACAACGCGCGTCGATCCCGGCACAATGGGCGGAGCATGCCTCCGTAGCTCAGTTGGTAGAGCGTCGCTCTTGTAAAGCGAGGGTCGCGGGTTCGAATCCTGTCGGGGGCTCTGAATTCCGGGCAGACCACCGATCTCGAACGGTCACGCCATGGGCGCGTACGTTTCCTTCGCCTTCTCCAGTGCGGCGAGATAGCCGGCCCGCTCATAGACCGCGTGATCAGCGTCCGCGGGCACGGCGAGCAGACCCCGCATCGCGTCGACGGAGGCGAACTCCCGGCGCACCAGCCAATCGGTGAGCTGCTCGAGCAGGTCCCTCGCATAGTCCGGCCCGCTGCGCAGCATGGCGGAGGTGGTCATCACCACGTCCGCCCCGGCCAGCAGGCTGCGGATCACATCCTCACCGCTCTCCACGCCGGAGGTCAGGGCCAGGGATGCCTTGATCCGCCCGCGCAGAGCCGCGATCCACGTGCGGGGGAGCCGCCCTTCCACGGATCGGGACAGTGTGACCCCGGCCTCCACCTGCAGTGTTTCGATGTCGATCTCGGGCTGGAGGAAGCGGTTGAACAGAACGAGCCCGTCCGCACCCGCGTCGACGAGCCTGTGCGCCATCTCGCCGAAGGACGAGAAATAGGGCGACAGTTTGACCGACACCGGAATGTCCACGGCGTTCTTCACCCCGGACAGGATCTCGACATGCCGGTCCTCGACCTCCCGGCCCGTGATGCCCATGTCGCCAGGGATCAGATAGATGTTGAGCTCAAGCGCCGATGCCCCGGCGTCGGCCAGCTGCTGGGCGAACTCCACCCAACTGCCGAGCGTGGATCCGTTGAGGGATGCGATGACGGGTACGCCCTCCGCGGCCGCGATGCCCCGCCGGAGCGTCTCGACATAGTGGGCGCTCAGGCCCACGTCGTTGGCGGGAACCGTCGGGAAATAGGACAGGGACTCGGCGAACGACTCGGCGTACTCGTCCTCCAGCATCATGTCGTGCGCGGCCTCGTGACGCAGTTGTTCCTCGAACAGGGAGAACATGACGATCGCGCCCACGCCCGCGTTGGCGAGGGCGGCGAATCCCTCGGCGGACTGGGTGAGCGGGCCGGCGGAAGCGACCAGCGGGTTGCGCAGCGGAAGGCCCAGATAGGTGGTGCTCAAATCGGCCATGTCACTTGGTGCCTTCCTTCTCGGGCTGTTTCTCGGGGGCTACTTCGCCCGCCCGGCGAGCATCGCGGGCGAACTCCGCGGCGCCCTTCGTCGCCATCTCCTGGTAAGTCTCCCACCGCTGCCGGACGGCGGTGCTCGCCAGCTCGAGCAGACGCGCGGCCTCCTTGGGGTCGGACTGCGCGAGCATGCGATAACGGAGTTCCTTGTAGAGGTAGTCCTTCAACGGCACCCGCGGCTTCGGGGAGTCGAGGAGGAACGGGTTCTCGCCCCGCTGGCTCGCGATCGGGTTGAACCGCATGAGCGGGAAGTGGCCGGAATTGACCGCGTTGTATTGTTGATCCAGCCCCTTGCGCATGTCGATGCCGTGGGCAATGCAGTGGCTGTAGGCGATGATCAGGCTCGGGCCCTCATAGGACTCCGCCTCCCGGAAGGCCTTGAGTGTCTGCTGCGGGTCCGCCCCCATGGCGACCCGGGCGACATACACGTTGCCGTACGCGATCGCCTGCATCGCCAGGTCCTTCTTGTTGGTGGTCTTGCCGGCCGCGGCGAACTTGGCGACCGCCCCCAGCGGGGTCGACTTCGATGACTGTCCACCGGTGTTGGAATAGACCTCGGTGTCGAGCACGAGCACGTTCACGTTGCGACCGGAGGCGAGCACGTGGTCGAGACCGCCGGAGCCGATGTCGTAT
>DUOB01000116.1 GCA_012839035.1 Propionibacterium sp. | reverse complement strand
GAGCGCGAGCAGCACCTGATCGACGAAGAAGATCTCGGCGTGGGTGGCGGTGGATTCCTTGCCCGCCATGCGCGTCAGCCAGTCGGCCGCGTACGCATAGAGGTCCCCCACACTCGCCGCTGTGAGGGAGGCTGGCTTGGCGCCGCCGGGCTGACGGCGGACCAGGGCCAGGAAGGGTTTGATGACCGCGATCGGTTCCTGCAGTGCGGTCTCGATCTCCCGGGGCAGATCGCGCGTTCGTCGCAATCGGTCCTGCGCGATGGGGTCCGTCGGGAAGGGCTGGTCATCGATGAGCAGGACGACGCGGACGTCGGGGAATTCCTGCAGGGCCGCCGACCACAGGGTTGCTCGCACGACCTCCGGTTCCTCGGCGTAGGAAGGCACCAGGGCCGTGATGGCTCGGGCGCTCATGCCGAAGTGCTGGTCGAGCGTCGTGCGCGGCAACCTTTGATGTTTTCTCAGGCGCCCGATGGCCCCGTGTCGGTTGAGCAGGTAGACGAGGGCCGTCCCGCTCAGCAGCGCAGCCGTCCCCAGGACGATCCAGACCAGGGTGAGATCCAGCGCCGTGACCGCGTCGCCGTGCGCCCGGATCCTGTTCGAGGTGTGCACCGCGGAGACGACCCAGGCGACCAACATGAACACGACCGCGAGCACGCCGAACGTCCGCGCGCCTCGCCGGGGACGCGGATGTGCGGGGGTCGGATGGTCGGTGCGCTGTGGTGACGGTACGCGGGCCAGCGCCCCCGTCGGGGCGGCGGGCGCGGGAGCGGGAGCGGCATCCCGGGGTTGCCTGTTGGGCGAGGGTGGACGTCGCAGGGGCCGATCAATGCGGACTTGCGTGTGCTCAACAGACATGTTTCCCCCGGTCAGGCAAGGGATACGAAAAACCTGTGCCTTTCTCAGAGATTAGAGAATTGCTCAGCGGGGTGCCAATGTGTCCTCTGGTTGTCCTGCTGTTCGGGACGAACGCGCCTTCCGCGGGCCGAGTCGACCTGTCGAGCAGTGGTGGCGGGCGCGGACCGCGCGTACCATCAACCCATCCACCGACCGAAGGTTTCGATGAACACTGCCAACGGAGGCACCCAGCCGCGCAAGGCCGCGCGGCGTTTCGCCCTTGTGCGCGACCGCGTGCACGGGCTGCTGCCCGGCTCGCTGCGGGCACTGATCCCACCGACGGCGGCGGGGTTCGCCGCGCTGAGCCTGTTCACCTATTCGATCGACCTGCTGGTGCTCTCGCTCGGCTTCGATGTGCTCGGGTTGCCTTATCCGGTGGCGGTGACGGTTGGGTACGCGGTCGCTTTCGCGCTGTCGTTCCTGTTGAACCGGTGGCTCAACTTCCAGGCCCGCGGGCACGTGGGGCGCCAGACCGGGCGTTATGTCCTGACGGTGCTGGCGAACTACGGGCTGTTCATCCTGCTGCTCGCGACAGTGCTGGAGGCCGTGGGCATGCACTATCTCCTCGCGCGAATGCTCGCCGGGGCGTGCGAGGCCGTGTTCATGTATTCCATGATGCGTCTCTTCGTCTTCCGCACCCGACGAGCGATCAGGACCGGCCGACGATCTCGCGTCGGCGCAGGCCGATCAGCCCCAGGACCACACCTGCGGCCGTCACTGCAAGCAGCACGAGCAGCGGTGCCGCGCTCACGTCCTCCGCGGGATATTGCGCGGGGTGGCTCAGGGGCGACAGCTTCGTAACCCACTCGGGCAGGTCGAGCATCGCGGCAAAGTTGCCGACGAAGACCATGATCCCGACCAGCGCCCAGCCCACCGGAGCGAGCAGCGCGGGGGCCCAACCGAAGAGCAGGGCGCAGAGGCCGAGAACGAGCAGCACGGCCGGCAACAGGTTCAGATGGGCGACCACCGAGGTGCCGACGTGCGACCACTCCGAGGTCACCACGGCCACCGCGAGCCCGCTGAGGAGTCCGGCGATGAGCATGATCGCGCTCGCGGCCACGGCGATGACCCCGAGGTGTGCACCCGCCCAGGCGGCCCGGCTCGTCGGAGTGGCCAGCACGGCCTCGGCGCGGCCGGCGTTCTCCTCGGCGCGCAGCGTCTGCACGGCGAACACGACGTAGGCGGCCGTGAGATAGCCGCTGAAGACCGCGAGGAACGCCAGGTAGCCCTGCATCAGGGCCCCGGCTCCGAAGACATCCTTCAGCGCCTCCGGCAGGTCGGCGGCGGAGTCGAGCATGACCTGGGTGAACAGGCCGTCGATGATGCCCAGCGCGATGATCGCGATGCCCCAGGCGAGGCTGGGGGTGCGCTGCAAGCGTGCGGCGAGCCCCCACGGCGTACCCAGGCTTGGGGAGGCCGTCGATCGTCCCGGTCTTGTGGCGAACAACCCGGCGCCCAGGTCCCGCCGCCGCTGGAGAACGAACGCCAGCGCGATCGTCACGACCGTCAGCGCAACGTGCAGCAGCAGGGGCCACCAGCGGTCGAGGACGAAGGGTGCCGTCTGATTGGCCCAGCCGAGCGGTGAGAGCCAGGACAGGGCAGAGCCACCGATCGTCGCCATATCGCCGACCGCACGCAGGACGAAAGCCGCGCCCAGCGTCGCGCCGGCCAGCCCGGCCGCTGACCGGGAGAACCCGCTGAGCTGGGTGGTGACCGCGGTGATGCCCGCGAAGCCCATGCCGACCAGGCCTGCTCCGACCGCGACGAGGAGCGATCCGGCAGGTGCATAGCCGACTGCAAGGCAGAGGACCAGGACCGTGACGGCGGCCAGGACGTTGGACAGGACGGCGACGATGAGCGCGGCGGTGAGGGGGGCGTACCTCCCCGTCACATTCGCCCGCACCAACTCAGCCCGCCCGCTCTGCTCCTCCAGGCGCGTGTGGCGCGTGATGAGCATGATGTTCATCAGCGCGGCGATCAGGAGCAGATAGAGCGCGTAGCCACCGGCGAAGACGCGTTCGTAGGTGGGGGCGTCGAGACCGTACGCGGGGCCGGTGAACATCCGGCCGATCGGCTGCTGGAGCAGCGGGACGATCGCGGCGAGTTCTTGCTCGGTGGGCGCCAGTTGGGGGAAGGCCGTCCCGATGTAGAGGACGTAAAGCCCGAGCCCGGCCAGCCAGGCGGGGAGCTTGATCCGATCGCGGCGGAGCATGAACCGCACCAGCGTGCCGGTGCCGGTGTGAGGCCCGTCGCCCGCGGTGCGCCGGTGGGCAGAGGGCTGGCGTACGGGATCGTCGGGGAGGCCCCGTCGCGGTGTCGCGTCGACGGTCATCTCAGCGCACCTCTCCGTCGGCGTGCTCGGGCGCGCGGCCGGCGCTGCGTTTCGGGCGGGTCTCCTCGGCGGACGGCTCGTCACCGTAGTGCCGCATCAGCAACTGCTCGAGCGTCGGCGGATGGGCCACGATCGACGTCACGCCAAGGCCCGCGAGCGCACTCAGGACGGGACCGACCTCGTCGCCGTCCACGTCCAGGCGGACGTGGTCGTTGTCGTGGTGGAGATCGTGTACGCCGCGCATCGAGGCGAGTGCATCGGCCGGCTGGTCGGTCTCGGCGACGATGGTCGTGCGGCTCATGTGCTGCATCTGGCGCAGCGTGCCGCTCTCGACGATGCGGCCCTGGCGGATGATCGAAATCCGATCAGCCAGCACCTCGACCTGGGCGAGGATGTGGGAGGACAGCAGGACCGTCGTGCCCGCCGCGCGGGCTTCCCGGATGCACTGCTGGAAGACGTGCTCCATGAGCGGGTCAAGCCCGGAGGTGGGTTCATCGAGGAGGAGCAGATCGACGGCTGAGGCCAGCGCCGAGATGAGCGCGACCTTCTGGCGGTTGCCCTTGGAATAGGTGCGGGCCTTGCGGCTGGGGTCCAGGTCGAAGCGTTCGCAGAGTTCGTCACGGCGGGTGCGGTCGAGCGTGCCGCGCAGTCGGGCGAAGAGGTCGATCGCCTCGCCGCCGGTCAGGTTGGGCCACAGCTCGACGTCGCCCGGCACGTAGGCCAGGCGGCGGTGCAGGGACACCGCATCGGCCCAGGGGTCGGCGCCGAAGATCGTGGCGGTGCCGCCGTCGGCGCGGAGGAGGCCGAGCAGCACGCGGATCGCGGTCGACTTGCCGGCCCCGTTCGGGCCCAGGAAGCCGTGGACCTCTCCCTCGGCGACCTTGAGATCCAGGCCATCCAGGGCGGTCGTGGAGCCGAAGCGTTTGACAAGCCCGGCGGTTTCGATGACGGTCATGGTGTCCTCTCGCTCGGTTCGTGAACGTCGGTGGGCGGTGGGTGGAGCTCCGGATAGGCGCTCGGGGTCAGGACTCCTTCCACGAGGATTTCCATCGCCGCGTGGACATAGGGCATGACGTCGGTCTCTCCGTCCAGGAGATCGACGCCCAGGATTCGGTGCAGGTGTTCGTGCAGCATCAAGGGCCCGAGGGACCACAGGGTGAGCACGGTGATGCGGGCCTTGGGGTCAGCGCTGGGGCGGATCAGCCCGGCCGCTTCCGCCTGTTGGGTATAGGTGAGCGAGCTGGCCACCAGGTCATCGATCAGCTTGTCGATGTGATCGCCGCCCTCCGCCAACCTGCGGGACAGATAGCGGATCGTCGGACGGGATTCCCTGGTCAGCGCCTGCAGCTCGGTCGGCAGGAGCGACGGGGCGCTGCCGATGGACTCCGTCTTGGCGGCTTCGATGAGTTTCACCAAGTGGTCATCGCAGGCGGCGCGGAGGGCGTCCTTGGAGCCGAAGTGGTGGATGACCAACGCTGGTGAGACGCCTGCCTGTTGGGCGACCGCCTTGATGCTCGTCCCCGAGAATCCCTGGGCTCCGAAGAGATCCAGGGCCGCATCCAGAATGCGGTCCGCGGCGGAGGGCATGGCGGGGGTCATGGGTTCAGCCTAGGCCTGACTGAACGTTCATTCAATGCCTGGTCGTCAAGGCCTGGACCGGGGCCGGGCGCCAGGATTGGCGCCTGGATTTCGTGACTTCTCCGCGACTAGGGGAAACGGTCGGCCGCGACCGATCTGGGTGCCAATCTTGGTGGGAGGTGAACCAGGATTGGCGTCCAGTTGCTTCGGCCTTCGCTGTGACTAGGGGAAATGGTCGGCGGTGCCGATCTGGGTGCCAATCCTGGCCCAAGGTCACCCGACGGGCGACGGGCTCCGGCCGCGCCGACGGCCCGTGGCGAGCATGGTGGCGCCGGCAACAATGAGTTCGACGCCGAGCAGGATGCCGAGAAGAGTCATGGTCATCGTGGCGAGGTTGGCCAGCACGATGATGCCGAGAACGACCGACAGGAGCCCGCCGGCGATCAGCACGACTCGCCCGACCGGGCTGACGATGCCGGTCGCCACGCTGGTGATGCCGCGGACGAAGAAGGCCAGGCCGAGGACGATCGTGAGGCTGAGGGCGCCGGCCACCGGATTGCGCAGGATCATGATGCCGAGGGCCAGCAGGAGTGCGCCGGACACGATCCCGGTGATCAGCCTGGCGCCCCGGCGTTTGAAGAACGACTCCAGCAGGCTGATCAGACCCGAGATGATCGCAACCCAGCCAATGACCATGACGGAGAACGCCGTGACGATGATGGAGTTGGTGAGGATGAAGATGCCCAGCAGGATCAGCGTGCACGCGAGGAGCACGTCGATGAGGGTGCGCGAACGCATGGTCTTGGCGGCTGAGTCGGTCATGCATCCTCCAGGAAGTCACTTTGTCGACTTCTACTGTAGGTCAGTGCTGTCCTCTCTTCTCGGGCGGCCCGGCTCTTCTCGGGCGGCCCGGCCGCGGTCCGGCACGATCACGTGCGGGAGGCCGGGCTTGCTGCACGCAACCGCTTTCCCCGGTCGGCCTTGGCCGGGAGCGCTGTCACACACCGCACTCCCAGCCGGGGTCATCGACATAGTTGTCATGGACCCCTCGCACAATGCGGTTTTTGACCACCCCCAGACAGCGAGGACGAGTCCGACCGAAATGCGCCCCCAGACAGCGAGGACGAGTCCGACCGCAGCGTCGACGATGGCCGTGCCAGATTGGAGCCATGGACGAGAGGACCCAGGACGATGGCCGCACGATGCGTCAGCGGATGGAAGCCGGTGATCTGTACATCGCCGACGACCCCGAGCTCGCGGACATGAGCACCCGGGCGCTGGATCTGATGGATGCCTACAACGCCACGACGGTGCGGCAGGGCCCGCTGCGGCAACAGTTGCTCGGCGAACTGCTCGATTCGATCGGGGACGACACCGAGATCCGGCCGCCGCTGTATGTCGACTACGGCGCCAACATCACCATCGGGGCCCGGTGCTTCGTCAACTTCGGTCTGGTCGCGCTCGACGTCGCACGGATCACCATCGGCGACGACGTGCAGTTCGGGCCCAACGTGCAGCTGTTGACCCCGACCCATCCGGTCGAACCGGCAGCCCGGCGGGCCAAGTGGGAGGCGGCTCAGCCGATCACCATCGGTGACAACGTCTGGGTTGGTGGTGGGGCGATCATCTGTCCCGGCGTGACCATTGGCGATGACACGGTCGTGGGGGCGGGCGCGGTGGTGACCAAGGACCTGCCGGCCGGTGTGGTGGCCGTCGGCAATCCCGCGCGGGTGATCAAACAGGTCCGGCCCGACCCCTGAGGTGCGCCAAGCGTGTCTCGAAGGCATCTCGTGTGGGTGGCCTTGGAGATGCAGAGCACCCGGCCGGTGTGATCCGTCTCGAACTCGTACCGGCGTCCCCAACGCCGACCTCCCAACGCGAACCACCACTTCCCAGCATCAACCCGACCTCACGGCGGTTTCAGAGGGTCAGTGCACCACCTCTTAATGGAGGTATGGATGCAGTATTCCGACGAAGATGTGGAGCCGAAGACCAACTCGCGGCATTACTCGGCCGAGGTGAAGGCCGAAGCCCTTCGAT
>DUOB01000115.1 GCA_012839035.1 Propionibacterium sp. | reverse complement strand
TGACATGGGTGCCGAGGTCACTCCTGGCACCGCGACCCTGCCGTTCACCATCGGCGGGCGGGATGATCTCCCCGGCGGCCCGATCCGACTGGACTCCTCGAGGTCCAGCCAGTTCCTCTCCGCGTTGCTGCTCATCGGGGCCAGGTGCGCACTCGGCCTCTCCGTCGAGGACATCGGACCGAACCTGCCGAGCAAACCCCACATCGACATGACGATCGCCATGCTGCGGGAGCGCGGCGTGCGGGTGGATGACTCCGAGCCGGGCCGCTGGCGGGTCGAGCCCGGCCCGATCGCAGCCCGGGACGTCGTCATAGCGCCGGATCTGTCCAATGCCTCCCCGTTCCTCGCCGCTGCGGTCATCACGGGGGGCCGGATCACCGTCCCGAACTGGCCGGCCAGCACCCAGCAGCCGGGCGACCGAGTGCGCTCCATTCTCGCCCAGTTCGGCGCCAAGGCCGTCCTCGAGAACGGCGCCCTCACTGTGACGGGCGACGGCGTCGTGCACGGCGTGGATCTGGACCTTTCCGACGTCTCCGAACTCACCCCCGTCATCGCCGCCCTCGCCGCCGTGGCGCGCGAGAAGTCCCATCTGCGGGGGGTGGGCCACATCCGCGGCCACGAGACCGACCGGCTCGCAGCGCTCGAGACCGAACTCAACAATCTCGGTTCCCACGTCCACCAGACCGATGACGGACTCGTGATCCATCCACGCGTGCTGCACGGGGGCGAGTGGGGCACCTATGCGGACCACCGGATGGCCCATGCCGGCGCGCTCCTGGGCCTCATCGTGGATGCCATCACCCTTGACGACATCGGTTGCACCAGCAAGACGATGCCCGACTTCCCGCTGCTGTGGACCCAGATGCTCATCGACTCCGACGAATGGCTGGACCAGCAGATCGCCGCCGAGCGCGGTGCGGAAGAAGGCGCCCAGTGATCCGTCGGCGGGGAAGTTTCCACTATGACGATCACTCGGTCTTCGATCGACCACGCCGCCGCAGTCGACCCCGCACGAAGCAGCGGCCGGACTATTCCGACGCACCGGTGGGGCTGGTCACCACCGTGGATCGGGGCCGCTATCGCGTCCTCCTGCTCGATGAGTCCTATGACCCGGTGGGCCCGTCCGTCCAGTGCACGAAGGCCCGCTCGCTCGGCCGCAAGTCGGTGATCGTGGGCGACCGGGTCCGTCTCGACGGGGATGTGTCCGGGATGGAGGGCACCCTCGCCCGCATCGTCGAGGTGCTGGAGCGCACCACCATGCTGCGGCGCACCGCTGACGACGACGATCCGTTCGAGCGTCCCGTCGTCGCCAACGCCGATCAGCTCGTGATCGTGACCGCTCTTGCCGATCCCCCGCCGCGTACGGGGATGATCGACCGCATCCTGGTCGCCGGCTATGACGCCGGTCTGGACCCCGTGCTCTGCCTCACCAAAGCCGATCTGGCCTCCCCCGACGAGCTGATGGCGGCGTACGCCCCACTCGGCGTCCCGGTCGTCGTCACCCAGCCGGGCGCCGATCTCACTGAACTCCGCGCGCTGTTGGCCGACAAGGTCTCCGTGCTCGTCGGCCACTCCGGAGTCGGCAAGTCCACCTTGGTCAACGCCCTCATTCCGGGGATCGATCGCGCCACCGGCGGCGTCAACGTCGTCACCGGCCGTGGCCGCCACACCTCCACCTCGGCGATCGCACTGCAACTGCCCGATGATGGCGGCTGGGTGGTCGACACGCCCGGCGTACGCTCATTCGGTCTCAGCCACGTCACCCCCGCCGACGTGCTCAAGGCCTTCCCCGACCTGGTGTCCTTTACCGCGGATTGCCCCCGCGGCTGCAGCCATGACGACGATGCACCCGCCTGTGCTCTCGACGAGGCCTGGCAGAGTGGGGACGTGCCCCGGGCCCGCGTGGAGTCGTTCCGGCGGATGATCACCGCGCGCAAACTTCCCCACGAGATGTAATGGGCTCCCGCGCAGCAAGGGCCTAGCCTGTGGCCATGAGCGTGCGTCCGACTTCCCCGTCCGGCTATACCGAGGATCTGCGACTGGCCCACATGATGGCCGACAACGCGGACTCCATCACGATGGCGCGGTTCAAGGCGCAGGACCTCGAAGTGTCCGCCAAACCCGACATGTCCAATGTGACCGACGCCGATCTCGCCGTCGAGGAGTCCTGCCGAGGGACCCTCGCCAAAGCCCGTCCCCGCGACGCGGTCCAGGGGGAGGAATTCGACGACACCGGGTGGGGTCCCCGCCGCTGGGTGATCGACCCCATCGACGGCACGTCCAACTTCGTCCGCGGAGTGCCGGTCTGGGCCAGCCTGATCGCACTCATGGTCGAGAACGAAGTCGTGGCCGGCGTCGTCAGCGCCCCCGCCCTCGGCCGTCGCTGGTGGGCCGTGAAAGGCGCCGGGGCCTTCATGGGCCGGTCCCTCCACCAGGCACAGCGGATCGGGGTGTCCCGGGTCTCGGATATCCGGGATGCGTCACTGTCCTATTCGTCACTCCACGGGTGGGTCGCGGAAGGCATGGGCCAGCACTTCGTGGACCTCATGCGGTCTGTGTGGCGCAGTCGGGCCTATGGAGATTTCTGGTCCTACATGCTTGTGGCGGAGGGTGCCGTGGACATCGCCTGCGAGCCCGAGCTGTCACTGCACGACATGGCGGCCCCCAGCATCGTCGTCGCCGAGGCGGGCGGGCAGTTCACGTCGGTCGAGGGTGCTCCCGGGCCCGTCGGACCGGGTGCCATCGCCACGAATGGGTTCCTGCATGACTTGGTTGTGGAACAATTGACCGCAGGCGGAGCTGTCGACCCGGAGGCCCGGCGCCGCCCCGAGAACTGAGACGGCCCGGAGGCGCCTGCGGCTATGAATGGCGCGATATCTGACGCGGCACTGCGGGATCAGCCCTTGGTGGTCACCTGACGCAGCCGCACGGTCTCCGGCAGGTTGCGCAGCACCTCGGCGAGTTCATCGACGCGGGCGCCGGAGACATCGGTGATCACATAACCCAGCTCGCCGTGGGTCGCCAGCGTCTGCCGGTCGATGTTGACCTCATGATCGGCGATCGCCTGGTTCATCCGGGCGAGCACACCGGGAACATTCGTGTGCAGATGGAGGAGCCGGACGGTCACGCCGTTGTCCACCTGGGCCTGCGGCATGTTGACCGCCATCACGGTCGAGCCGGTCTCATGGAAGTCGACCAGCTTCTTGGCGACGAACGAACCGATGTCCTGCTGGGCCTCCGCCGTGGAGCCACCGATGTGGGGCGTGAGGATCACATTGGGGATGCCCTGCAGCACGGACGCGAAGGGGTCGCCGTTGGCCTTGGGCTCCTCCGGGAACACGTCGACCGCGGCGCCGGCGATGTGACCGGAGAGCAGGTTGTCCCGAAGCGCCTCGTGATCGACGACGAAACCACGCGCCAGATTGAGGAACAGGCTGCGACGACGCATCATCGCGAACTCCTTGGCACCGAAGAAGCCCGCGTTGCCGGGGCGTCCGTCCACGTGGAGGGAGATCGTCTCGGCGGTGTTCAGCAGCTCCTCCAGCGACGAGCAGCGCTGGGCATTGCCGAGGGCGAGGCGGTCGACGATGTCGTAGTAGTAGACCCGCATGCCCATCGACTCCGCCACCACGGACAACTGGGAGCCGATGTTGCCATAACCGACGATGCCGAGCGACCGGCCACGGACCTCGTGGGCGCCCTTGGCGGACTTGGCCCAGCGGCCCTCGTGCAGCGCCGAGGACTTGTCGAACAGCCGGCGCGCCATCACGATGATTTCGCCGATGGCGAGTTCCACGACGGAGCGGGTGTTGGAGAACGGTGCGTTGAACGTGGGGATGCCGTGGGCGGCAGCCACCTCCAGATCGATCTGGTTGGTGCCGATGCAGAACGCGCCGATCGCTTCGAGCTCCGGGCGCGCGGTCAGCACCCGGGCGGTCACCTGGGTCTTGGATCGGATGCCGAGCAGAGAGACGCCGTCCAGTGCCTCGATCAGCTCGTCCTCGTCCATCGCGCCACTGTGGTGGGTCACCTCGAACCCGCGGCCCTCGAGGACCTTGACAGCGTCGGGGTGGATGTTTTCCAGGAGCAATGCCTTCACGGCGCGTGAGTCTAATCCGCCGGGCCAAGATCTCCCGGCTGAGTTCCGGTCTGCGGTCCGTGCGGTCGGTTCCGCCGTGAGTCAGTCGAGCCGGATGCGCGGCACGGCGGCCAGCAATTCGGCCGTGTACGCCGCAGCGGGCGCCGCGTACACGTGCTCTGTCGGCCCCGCCTCCTCGACCTTGCCGCGGCGCATGACCAAGACCTCGTTGCAGATGTGCCGGACCACCATCAGATCGTGACTCACGAAGACGAGCGTCAGACCGAAGTCGTCCACGAGGTGGTCGAGCAGGTTCAGGACCTGGGCGCGCACGGAGACATCCAGAGCGGACACCGGTTCATCGGCGATCAGCACCTCGGGACTGGGCGCGAGGGCCCGGGCGATCGCAATGCGCTGGCGCTGGCCACCGGAGAACTCATGCGGATAGCGTTTGCCGGAATCAGCGGGCAGGCCCACTGCGTCGAGCACCTTCGCCAGCCGGGCACCCCGGTCGGTCGGGATGTCCGAGCGGGTCCGCAGCAGGCGCGAGCGCAGGGGTTCACAGATGATGTCCCCGACCGTCATCCGGGGGTTCAACGACGAGCGCGGATCCTGGAACACCATCTGAACCTTGGCGCGCAGAAAACCCAGGCGGCGTTCGGGCAGCCCCTCGATCGGGCGCCCGTGGAACCGGATCGTCCCGGAGGTCGGTCGATCCAACGCCGCCATCATTCTGATGAGCGTCGACTTTCCGGAGCCGGACTCCCCCACGATGCCCAGTCGTGCCCCCTTCTCGAGGGTCAGGGACAGGTTGTCCACGGCGACCACCGGGGACCGGCCGGACGCGTCGAAGACCCGGCGGACGTTCTCCAGCACATAGACGGGTTCTGTCATTTCCTGTTCGGTCATCGCAGACTCCGGTCGAAGAAGTCCGAGACCACGGGCAACCGTTCCCCCGGCTCGACCTGGTCGAGACGGGCGGTGGCGATCAGCCCCTTCGTATATCCGTGCCTCGGCTCGGTGAAGATCTGCCGTGTCGTGCCCCGTTCGACGACCTCCCCCTCGAGCATCACCATGATGTCGCCGCACACCTGGGAGACGACGGCGAGATCGTGGCTGATGAACAGACAGGCCGCACCCACCGCGTCCAGGGCATCATCCAGCAGCCGCAGCACCCGGGCCTGGACCGTCACGTCGAGGGCCGTGGTCGGCTCATCGCAGATGACCAGGGACGGCCGGTTGATCAGGGCCATCGCCAGCACCACACGCTGGCGCTGTCCACCGGAGAGCTGGTGCGGATAGGACATCGCGATGCGCTGTGGATCGGCCAGCCCGACCTGGTCGAGGATGTCCAGGACCTCGGCACGAGCGCGGTGCCGGTTGCTGTCCGGACGCTGGTGCAGCAGCCAGACCTCGGCAACCTGCCGGCCGACCCGCATCGTCGGGTCGAGCGCGGTCATCGGCTCCTGGAAAACCATCGTCATCACGTCGCCGCGAAGTCTGGAGATCGCGCGGTCCGAACGACCGACGATCTCCTGGCCCGCCACCTTGATCGATCCGGTGACCGTGGCTGTCTCGGCCAACAGCCCCATGACCGCGAGTGCGGTCACCGACTTGCCGGAGCCGGATTCCCCGATGAGTCCGAGTCGCTGGCCCCGGGCGAGTGTGAAGTCGACTCCGTGCAGCACCTCGCGGCGTTCCTTGCCGAATGCGACGCGCAGGCCCTTGACCTCGACGAGGGTCTCCCCCAGCGGTCGCGTCGGGTCGGCGCGCAGATCCTGTGGTGGTGGGGTCGTCATCGCAGCTCCCGCAGGCGGGGATCGAGCAGGTCTCGCAGCCCGTCCCCGAGGAGATTGAACCCGAGCACGGCCAGAGCGATCGCCAGGCCCGGCCAGAGAGCCTGGAGCGGATCGGCGAACATGTAGGTCTGGGCCTCCCTGAGCATGCGTCCCCATGTGGGGACCGGGGGCGGCGTACCCAATCCCAGATAGCTCAGCGCGGCCTCCGCCAGGATCGCGATGCCGAACGACACCGACGCCTGCACCCCGATGACCGGGGCGATGTTGGGCAGCACGTGCCGCCAGGCGGTCGCGAGCCGCCCGGTCCCGGACGCGCGCGCGGCAAGAACATAGTCCGACGACATGACACTCAGCGTCGCCGCTCTCGCCACGCGGGCGAACGCGGGGATCGTCGCGATGCCGATGGCCGTCATCGCCGTCCACGTCGAGCCGCCGAAACCGGCCGCCAGCAGGATCGCCAGCAACAGCGCCGGGAAGGCGTACAGCACGTCCACCCCGCGCATGATCACTTCGCTGATCCAGCTGGGTGCCATGCCGGCGATCATTCCGAGGGGTACGCCGACCACGGCGGCGATCGCCACCGCGATGATGCCCACCATCAGGCAGATACGGGCCCCGGACATCAGCATCGACAGGATGTCGATGCCGTAGTTGTCCGTCCCGAGCAGATGCGGCCAGCTCGGACCGAGCAGGCGGACGTCCGGGCGTACCCGAATCGGATCGAACGGGGTCCAGAACTGGGCGACGGCGGCGACGAGGACGACACAACCGACGAGGACGACGCCTGCCCACAGGCCGGCGCGCTTCATCGGGCACCCCTGGCACGCAGGCGCGGGTCGAGCGCCACATAGGACAGATCAACCAGCGCGTTGATGACCAGGACGATGAACACGAGCAGCATGACCGTCCCCTGCACCACGATCATGTCGCGCTGGGATACCGCCTGCAGCAGCATCGACCCCAGACCGGGGAGGGTGAACACGGATTCGATGACGATCGCACCGACGAACAGGGTCGAGAACTGCAGGCCCAGCACCGTCACGACAGAGATCGAGGCATTCCGCAGACCGTGACGGATCAGGGCGGGGAACTGCCGCCAGCCGATCGCCCGTGCAGTCCGGTAGTAGTCCTCCGCCAGGACCTCGATGATCGCCGAGCGGACATAGCGGGCGATCACGGCCGCCTGGACGATGGCGAGCGAGACCACTGGCAGCGCGAGGTGCCGCAGCCACTGGACGGGACTCGACGTCAGGGGGACATAACCGTTGGCCGGGAACCAGCGCAACTGGACCGCGAAGATATAGATGCCGATGATGCCGGCCCAGAACGCCGGGATCGCCAGCCCGATCTGCGACAGCCCGGAGGCCGCGAACCCCTCGATGTGTCGGCGCCGCAGCGCGGCCACCATGCCGACGGGGATCGCCAGGACAAGCGCGACGAGCATCCCCAGGAACACCAGCCAGAAGGTGACCGGGAACTTCATTCCGATCTGTTCCGCGACCGGGCGACGCGTCAACAGCGAGGTGCCGTAATCACCGGTGAGCATGCCACCGACCCACTCGACATAGCGGACCGGCCCCGGTCGGTCGATGCCCAACTGCTGCCGCAACGCCTCCACCGCTTCCGGTGAGGCGCCCTGGCCGAGCATGACCGTGGCGGCATCCCCGGGCAGGGTCTCACTGATCAGGAAGATGAGGACGGACGCCAAACCCAGGCTGACGACGAAAATCACCAGCCGGGTGACGATCCACCTGAAGAGGCGCATGGCAGCAGCGAAAGACTCCTAGTCGGCCTGTCAGCCGGCGGCAATCGTGGTGACGTCGAAGCTCAACGTGGTGGCGTTCTCCGGCACCCCGGTGATGTTCGGTGTGGTGATCACCAGGTTGGGCAACAGGAACAGCCAATCCGCGGCCGCATCCTGGCTCATCAGGCGAGCGGCCTCCTTGAGCTTCTCGGCCTGCTCGTCCGCAGGACCGGTGTCGGCCTCGTTCACCAGACGCTGGAACTCCTCACTGTTGTAGTGGAAGTAGTAGTCCGGGTTCGCGAAGCGCACGATGTCCCGGGCCTCCACGTGGGCGACGATCGACATGTCGTAGTCGCCGTTCGTCAGCACGGTCTCGACCCAGCGGGCCGGGAACTCCAGTTGCTCGATCTCGGCCTCGATCCCGACCTCGCGCAGCTGCGACTGGACGAACTGTCCGGCCGACCCTGCGTACGGCAACGTGGGCAGGCGGAGACGCAGGCGCAGGTTCTGTACGCCGGCTTCCTCCAGCAGGGCCTTCGCACGCTCGGGGTCATAGGGGAAGTCGCCCGTGCGGTCCTCGAACCACGGATCGGTCGGGGGCACCATCGCGCCGATCAGCTCACCCTTGCCGGCCCAGACCGTGTCACGGAGTGCTTCCTTGTCGATGGCGTGCCGGATCGCCTGGCGCACCCGTGGGTCGTTCAGGCCCTCGGAATTGTTGTTCATCGACAGCACGACCTCACCATTGGTGGTGCCCTCGATGACCGTGAAACGGTTCGTGTCGCTGAACTGCGGCAACGCGGCAGGGGCCTGCAGGTTGGAGATGATGTCGAGGTCACCCGCCAGCATGGCGGCATTCATCGCGTTGGGGTCCGTGAAATAGCGGAAGGTGACGTTCTCGAACCGAGCCGGGGTGGCCCAGTAGTTCGGGTTCTTCACCAGGCTGACCGACGAGTTGGGGATCCACGTGTCGAGCTGGAACGGCCCGGAGCCCGTGGTCTTGTTGGCCAGATCCTCCGTGGACTCGGAGTCGAACACGATCCCACCGGTCGACGACATGTCCCACAGCCACATGTTGCTCGGCTGATTGAGCACGACCTCCAGGGTCTTCGCGTCCACCGCGCGCGCCGACTCCACCACGGACATCTGCTTCTTCAGCGTGGCCGTGGTGGTGCCGTTCTGGATCCGCTCGATGCTCCACACGACATCCTTGGCCTCGACCGGCCGCCCGGACGCGAACTTCGCAGCGGGATCGATCTGGAAGGTGTAGGTCAGGTTGTCGGGGGACACGTCCCACTTCTGGGCGAGCAGTGGACGCAGTCGGCCCTCGGAATCAACCTTCACCAACGTCTCGTAGACGTTGTAGAGCACCACCTGCGGAATCGCCGCGGCATCGTTGGCGGTCGGATCCAGCGTGGGCGGGCTCGCGGTCGCACCGATGACGAGGTCGGATTGTTGCGTGCCTCCCTGGCTGTCACCGGGCGTTGTGCCCGTGCCCTGCGTCGTGCAGGCGCTGAGCAGCAGTGCGGCAACGGCCGCCACCGCCAGGACGAGACGTCCCACAGGGCTCTTGATCATCGGACTCGACCTCCGGTCGGAGAATTTGGACGCGGAACATCTAACCACGCGACAGCAGGCTCGCACACAGTCTCACGGTCGTTGATCGGACGTGACAGAACCTTCTCGGTCGTCCATTCTCCGGCCTCCGCACTCCCTTGTGAACTTGTGGTCCGATGAGTCGGCGATGATGTGGGGGTGGACCGGTTCTCGTTGCAGCGCTTGGCCCTGCATGCCTTCGACCTGAGTGAACGCTCCTTCAGGTTCAGCCGTGCCGCCCAG
Source organism: Propionibacterium sp. (assembly GCA_012839035.1). Lineage (GTDB taxonomy): Bacteria > Actinomycetota > Actinomycetes > Propionibacteriales > Propionibacteriaceae > Enemella. The sequence goes on along the minus strand of DUOB01000115.1, from coordinate 3,993 downwards.
CGTCGGGGGTTCGCGCGCTGGCGCAATCGGATCTGGATGATCGCCCAACAGGCCCTGGCCGCGGGCCTCGCCTGGCTGTTCGCCCAACAGGTCCTCGGGCATTCCATGCCGGTCTTCGCAGCGATCGCCGCGATCCTGACTCTCGGTTCCAGCTTCGGCCAACGGCTCAGCCGGGCTGCCGAGGTGGCGGTGGGGGTGGCCCTCGGGGTGTTCCTCGGGGACGTCTTCGTCCTGTTGTTCGACCGCGGCTGGTGGCAGATCGTCGTCGTCGTCCTCATCGCCATGTCGATCGCCATCTTTCTCCGCGCGCGCGACCTGATGGTCACACAGGCCGGCGTACAGGCCGTGGTGGTGGTCGTCATGCCCCTGGGCGACACCGTCTTCACCCGGTGGATCGATGCGCTGATCGGCTGTTCCCTGGCCCTGATCATCGCGCTGGTCGCCCCGACCGGACCGTTGCGCAAGCCGAGTGATCTGGCGGCCGGAGTGCTGAACGAGTGCGCCGCCGTGCTGGATCAGGTCCACCGGTCCCTGGATGAGCGCGATCCGGAGGCCGGCGACCGCGTGCTGGAGCGGGCCCGACAGGTCAGTGATCGGATGCAGGGTTTGGACGAGGCTGCCGCCGAGGGCCTCGCCGTGGTGCGCTATTCGCCGTTCCTGCGCCGCAGACGCTCACACATGGTGGACCTCGTCGCCCTCACCGAGCCCTTGGACCGCCTGACCCGCAACGTGCGGGTGCTGGCACGCCGCGCGGCAGTTGCGGTGTGGCACCACGAGGTGGTCCCCGAGAGCTATCTGGATCTCATGGACCTCGTGGCTGCGGAGATGAAGTCCAGCGCGGCCCAACTCGCGGCCGGCGAGCTGCCGATCGACACCCGCGCCCGGGTGATCGACCTGGGCGCCACGCACAGCAATCTCGAACTGGTCGACAAGATCTCCTCCGTGGTCATCCTGGCGCAGCTCCGATCGATACTGGTGGATCTGTTGGAGGTGACGGGGATGACGTACGCCGACGCCCGCGACGCCCTGCCGGATCGGCACTGATCACCGACCGGAGGGTTCCTCGGCCGCGGTGGCGGCAGGTTGCGGCAGGTGCGCATGCCGGACGGGCAGCAGCGGCGGCAGGTCGGTCTCGATGCGCTGCTCGATGTCCCGCACCAAGCTGCTGAAGTGGGCGTTGCAGGCACTGATCTCCGCAACGAGCTCGGCGTGGTCGGCGGGCGTGCGGAGTTCCTCCAGCTCGAGGGACTCGTCGCGGACCCGGTCCAGCTGGAGCGCGATACTGGCGATCCGGATCAGCAGGTCCTCGTTGTCTGTGCTCGACGCGAGGAAGCTCGACCAGGCGGCGAGCACGTTGGTCAGTCGGGTGCGCTCGTCCACCACGGTCAGGCGGAGCTCGTGCAGCTGCTCGATCAGGTCGGGGGCCTCGAGCGGGGGCGGCTGCGGCAGCAGGCGGGGCTTGATCATTCCCCGGCTGATCTCACTGCTGTCCTCGTCCGCGACAACATGCAGGACGTCGGTCAGGGCGAGCCGCGCCACCGGGGCCCAGCGCATGGCGGTCGACCGTGCCACGATCCGATCGAGCACCAGCACCGTGAACACGAACGTGACGAGACCGGCGGTGACACCGGCAAGGATGACGAGCTCCTGCCAGACACCCGTGGCGATGTCGATCCAGAGGATCACGATCAGCACCACGGCGGCCCCCAGGCCCAGGGCCACCCGGCGTACCCGATGTCTGTCCCGTTCGCGCATGAGCCTCTCCTTGAGCCCCATCGTTGGTGGCCTCAACCCTATCCGCAGGATAGCGATTTGCGTTCTGTGGGCAGTCGTGTAAAGTTGACCAAGCAACAACGACGCGGGGTGGAGCAGCTCGGTAGCTCGCTGGGCTCATAACCCAGAGGTCATAGGTTCAAATCCTATCCCCGCTACCACGTGCCAAGAGGCCCCCAACCAGGCGACATGCCGGGTTGGGGGCCTCTTGTATTCATGGAATACCCGCCGCTCCCCACGCGTTCCTCAGTAACAGCCTGCTGGAGACCGCGGCGGGAAAGAAACCCCAGCCATGAGGTGATGCACGGCATGGATCCGTTGTACATAGCTTTGGGCCTGAGCTTCATCGCGGCCCTGTGGTTTGTGCCCATCGGCACGATCCGTCTGATCGCCTATCGCTCCGGTGCGATTGACCACACGCGGGGCATGCGCAACGTGGGGTTCACGATTCTGTCGATCGGGCTGGTTGCCTTCGTCATCTTCATCGTGTGTGCGGTGATCTGGATCACCCGCGGATAGCGTCGCTGGGCAACCGGCCCGTGATCGGATCCTGCAACCGTGCTCGCTCTATCGACTCAGCGCGGCATCCAGGAGTCGCGCGTGGGCGATGGCATCAAACACACGTTGGTCAGGCGAGGCGACCGGCAATCCGGGCGTACGTCTCGTCGTCAAACGCGACCAGGCTCGCCGACTCCACCCCGCCGGCGTACGCCCCGATGGTCTCGAGCGCACACGCGATCGCATCGTCCTTGGGCCAGCCATAGATTCCCGCGCTGATCAGCGGGAACGCGATCGTCTTCACGCCGAGCTCATCGGCGACCTCCAGCGACCGGCGATAGCACGATTCGAGCAGGCCGCGGTCGCGCTGGCCAGCGGAGTAGTTCGGGCCAACGGTGTGAATCACCCACTGCGCCGCCATGTCGCCCGCGGTGGTCCAGCCCGCGTCGCCGGTCGCGAGCCCGTTCGGGAAGCGCTTGATGCAGTCGTCGAGGATGGCGCGCCCACCGGCGCGGTGAATGGCGCCGTCCACCCCTCCCCCGCCGCGCATCGCATTGTTGGCGGCGTTGACGATCGCGTCAACGGCCTGCTGGGTGATATCGCCCTGGACTGCGGTGATGGTGGTCATGCCCCGATTATGCCCACTCTTTTTAATCCACTAATTTCCTATTTAAATCGCTTACCCTGCATTCTGCGACCACCGCATTCGAACAGTCGGGACTCTTCCAGATGCAGGTGCAACGATATACACTTGCAGCTGCACGGAGGAGGTGCTGCTCATGACAACCCCGATGGCCGAAGAACGCACGACGCTACTCACCCGTCCGAACGAGCGGCGCCAAGCCCATGAGCTCCTGAAACAGGTCGGTGGACACGTCGAGACTCTGACCGTTGAAAGCGACAGCCGCAAGACACCCGTGCCGCGCGAATTGGTTGGCATCATCGGCCGGATCCTCGAGGTCATGGCCAGTGGCGGCACGGTTCTGATCGGGGCCTTGCCCGAGGAGCTGACGACGACGGTCGCGGCTGAGCAACTCGGCATCTCACGACCGACATTGATGCGAATGATCCGCAACGGCGAGATCCCTGCACACAAGGTCGGCACCCACCACCGCCTCAAGGCTGTGGATGTCCTGACATTCAAGCGCGAGCGACTCGAGCGACAGCGCAAGGCGTTCGATGAGTTGCGCGCCCTCGAGGAGGATCTCGACAAACTCTAACTAACACTCCGGTAGCCTCCCTCGCGTGGCAGACGGGGTGCTAGTCGATGCGAACGTGCTGTTCTCGCGCACTTTGCGTGACTGGTTGTTCATGCTCAGAAACCAGACCGCGGGAGGGATGTACACCGTCTACGCGACCGAGGACGTGATCGTCGAGACCATGTATTGGTTGCGGCGGAAGAACCCGAAGGCCCCAGGCACCCTCATCGCGAGGGTCCACGACAGGATCGTGAAACAACTCGACGACCGCATCACCGACTTCGAGATCGACGGGTCCTACCCGGGTTCAGATCCGGACGATGCACACGTTCATGCAGCCGCCGTGGCATCGCGCGCCAGCGTTCTCCTCACTGCCGACTCAGGGTTCACCGACTTGGATGATGCAGCGCTCGATGCGCTGCCGTACGAGGTACAGACGCCCGACTCGTTCTTCCTTCTTGCGGACGATGCGTCCGGGGCAGCAGTTCGCGAGGTGACTCGCCAGCAGCTGGACTACTGGTAC
>DUOB01000114.1 GCA_012839035.1 Propionibacterium sp. | reverse complement strand
CCTCCTCGACCTGGTCCGCCAGCTCCGGCGCCTCAGCGGCGTCGCCGACCATCACCAAGCCCTCGCCGTCGAGCGCGCGGTCGAACATGACCGCGTCACCCTCGAGCAGCTGTCCCGCGAGGACCTTGCGCGCGAGCGCGTCCTCGATGGTGTTCTGCACGAGACGACGCAGCGGCCGCGCACCATAGACCGGATCGAACCCGGTCTCTGCGAGCCACTGCTTGCCCGCGTCGGTGACGTCGATGGCGATGCGCCGATCGGCCATGCGGGCGTTGAGGCGCCGCAGGTTGATGTCGACGATGTGGGTGAGATCGTCCAGGCTCAGCGGGTCGAACATGACCACCTCGTCCAGCCGGTTCAGGAACTCCGGCTTGAACGCCTTCCGCACGACCTCCATCACCGCGTCGTTCTTGGTCTTCGCGTCCAGCTTCTGGTCGGCCAGGAATTGCGAGCCCAGGTTGGAGGTGAGGATGAGGATGGTGTTGCGGAAGTCGACGGTACGCCCCTGCCCGTCGGTCAGCCGCCCGTCGTCGAGCACCTGCAGGAGGATGTCGAACACCTCGGGGTGGGCCTTCTCGACCTCGTCGAGCAGCACGACCGAATAGGGCCGACGCCGCACGGCTTCGGTGAGCTGACCGCCCTGTTCATAGCCGACATAGCCGGGCGGGGCACCGACGAGCCGGGACACGGAGTGCTTCTCCGAATACTCCGACATGTCGATCCGCACCATCGCCTGCTCGTCGTCGAAGAGGAACTCCGCGAGCGACTTGGCGAGCTCGGTCTTGCCGACACCGGTCGGGCCGAGGAACAGGAACGAGCCGAGCGGACGGTTCGGGTCGGAGATGCCGGCCCGCGAGCGCCGCACCGCGTCGGCGACGGCCGTGACCGCGGCGTTCTGCCCGATCAGGCGCTGACCGATGTGCGATTCCATCGCCAGCAGCTTCTCGGATTCGCCCTGGAGCATCCGCCCCACGGGGATCCCGGTCCAGGCCGAGACGACCTCCGCGATGTCATGCGCGGTGACCTCCTCGGACACCATCGGCTTGTAGTTCGCGTCTTCCTCGTCCACCTTGGCCATCTGCGTCTCGAGCGCGGGGATCTGCCCATAGAGCAGCTCCGACGCCCGGGCGAGATCGCCCTCGCGCTGGGCGCGCTCGGCTTCGCTGCGCAGTTCGTCGATCTGCGATTTGAGCTCACCGAGCTCGTTGAGACCGGACTTCTCAGCCTCCCAGCGGGCCTCGAGCCCGCGCAGCTCTTCCTTGGCGTTCTCCAGCTCCTCCTCTAGACGCGCAAGCCGCTCCTTGGAGGCGGCGTCCTCTTCCTTCTCCAGCGCGAGCTGCTGCATGGTCATGCGGTCGACGTCGCGGCGCAGCTGGTCGATCTCCTCCGGCGAGGAGTCGATCTCCATGCGCAGCCGGGACGCGGCCTCATCGACCAGGTCGATCGCCTTGTCGGGGAGCTTGCGCGCGGTGATGTACCGGTTCGACAGCGTCGCCGCCGACACCAGCGCGCCATCGGTGATGGCGACCTTGTGGTGGGCCTCATAACGTTCGCGCAGACCGCGCAGGATCGCGATCGTGTCCTCCACGCTCGGCTCGCCGACATAGACCTGCTGGAAGCGACGCTCGAACGCGGGGTCCTTCTCGATGTTCTCGCGGTATTCGTCCAACGTGGTCGCGCCGATCATCCGCAGCTCACCGCGGGCCAGCATCGGCTTGAGCATGTTGCCCGCGTCCATCGATCCCTCGGCCTTGCCGGCACCGATCACGGTGTGCAGCTCGTCGATGAACGTGATGACCTGGCCCTCGGCCTCCTTGATCTCGGTGAGGACGGCTTTGAGCCGCTCCTCGAACTCGCCGCGATATTTCGCACCGGCGATCATCGCACCGAGATCGAGCGACACGAGCTTGCGACCCTTCAGCGAATCGGGCACGTCACCCGCGACGATGCGCTGGGCGAGTCCCTCGACGACGGCGGTCTTGCCGACGCCGGGGTCGCCGATGAGGACGGGGTTGTTCTTCGTACGCCGCGACAGCACCTGCACGACGCGCCGGATCTCGGAGTCCCGGCCGATGACGGGGTCGAGCTTGCCGGCCCGGGCCACTTCGGTGAGGTCGATCGAATACTGATCGAGAGCCCCACTCGTGCCCTCGGCCTCGGCGGAGGTGATGCGCTTGTCACCGCGCGCCTCGTTGAAGGCCTTGGCGAGCTTGCCGTCGGTGACGTTGAGTTGATTGAGGATCTGCTGGGCCGTCGACTTGATCTTGGCCAGGGCGATCAGGAGATGTTCGGTCGACACGAACTTGTCGCCGAGCTTCTGGGCTTGGTTCTCGGCCTCGGCGTGGACGCGGGCGAGCGCGCCCGACATCGTCGGCTGCGACACCGTCGACCCGGAGGACGACGGCAGCTTCTTGATCGCGCCCTGGGCCGCGGCTTCAACGACCTTCGGGTCGGCACCGACAGAGCCCAGCAGTGGCCCGACCGTGTTGCCGGGAATGGAAAGGAGTGCGAGCAGCAGGTGCTCGGGTTCGGCCTGGGGATTGCCCTCGGTCAGTGCGCTGCGAACCGCTGCCGAGACCGCATCCCGACTCATCGTGGTCAGTTTGTTCGTGTCCATGGGTCCTCGTGGTTTCTGGCCGGGTTCAGCCGGTCGGATTCGAAATCGTGCTCAAGTTGAGCGTCTCATGCTCAACTATGCCGCTGCCGCGAGAGCGCGGCAACCAAAGTTGAGTCTCATACACTCAACTCCGGGAACAATCGGGTTATTCCCTGCCTGTGCGAGGATCTGCCCATGTGGTCACCAGTCCGCCTTCTGCGGCGCGCGCTCGCGCCCCTCACGCGCACCGAGGCCTTCCGTGCCATCGCTCCGCGAGCGCTCCCTCCCGCGGAACGGCTGCTGCACACGGTCACCGGCGGACGCCTGATCGTCTCGGGCATCCTCGTCCCGTCCCTCGTCCTGCACACGACCGGCGCCAAGTCGGGGCGGCCGCGGGCGTCCGAACTGATGTACACCCCCGACGGCAACGGCGGCGCCATCATCGCGGGCACCAACTTTGCCCGGGACAATCACCCGGCCTGGACGTTCAACCTTCGGGCGCACCCCGAGTGCGAGGCGGTCGTTCGCGGCAGGCGCTATTCCGTGCACGCGGCCGAGATCGAGAACGGCGAGCGGGACGCCGTCTGGGCCCGGATCGAGCGGCAGTGGCCCGGCTACCGGGCGTACGAACGAGAGTCCGGACGCATCGTCCGCCTCTTCCGACTGACGACCGACGCGAAACCGAGCCCTTTCACCAAACGGCTCTGACCGCGGGCCGGGCCGCGTGCACGTCCCGGAGTTGCAACGATCTGCCGCTGCAGCTCCCGGTCGCGCGGGGTTTGGGGTTCGATGGGGTACGCCGAGTCGGTCGCTGCTGACCTCACGCCGCACAAGGAGCACCATGGTTGATCTCGCCCCCCGCACCAGCGTCCCGGACCCCACGGGCCCGGGCTTCATCGCCGTGCTCAACGGACCGAACCTCAACCTGCTCGGTCAGCGCGAACCCGAGATCTATGGCCGTGACACCCTGGCCGACATTGAGCAGTTGTGCGCGGACACGGCGAGCACGTTCGGGCTCGACGTGCGCTGCGCACAGTCCAATCACGAAGGTGTCCTCCTCGACGCGGTCCATGACTGGCGCACCGCGGCCGTCGGCTTCGTCGTCAACGCCGGCGCCTTCACACACACATCGGTTGCACTGCGGGACGCACTCGCCACAACGACCGGGCCGCTCATGGAGGTGCACATCTCCAACGTGCACGCCCGCGAACCCTTCCGGCACCATTCCTATCTCTCCGACATCGCCGCCGGTGTCATCGTCGGATGCGGCATCCAGGGGTACAGGTTCGCGATCGAACGGTTGGTGGCGATCAGTCCGCTTGCTCCGCGGGAGGCGTGAGAGGACGCACGCCTATCCCCGCGCAACGCCAGGAACGCACGGAGAAATTCCGACGCCAAGTCCGGATCTGATACACACAGGACATGAGTCTGCCTGAGGAACTGCGTCGTCGTCTTGTTGAAGCCAACCACATTGCCGTGCTCACCGGAGCCGGCATGTCCGCGGAGTCCGGCGTACCGACCTTCCGCGACGTCCAGGATGGCCTGTGGGCCAAATATGACCCGATGACGCTGGCCACCGAGGACGCCTTCTCCGAGGCCCCGGACCTGGTCTGGGCCTGGTATCTCCGCCGCGCCCAGATGATCCGCGAGGTCCAGCCCAATGCCGGGCACTTCGCACTGGCCGAGCTGGCGGAGTTCAAGCAGGTCAGCATCATCACGCAGAACGTCGACGACCTGCACGAGCGGGCGGGATCGGAGGTGCTGAGCCACGTGCACGGTGGGCTGTTCGACTATCGGTGCTTCGACTGCGCGTCCCCCTGGTCGAGGGCATTGGAGATCCCGGACGACATCGCCGAGCGCGTGGCACCGCCGACGTGTGAGGCGTGCGGGGGCTGGATCCGTCCGGGCATCGTCTGGTTCGGCGAGATGCTCCCGCCGAAGGCGTTCCAGGACGCGGTCGATGCCTCCAGCTCGTGCGACCTCATGCTCGTGGTCGGCACTTCGGGCATCGTCCAGCCCGCCGGCGCGCTGCCTTTCGCGGCGTTGGAGCGGGGTACGCCGGTCATCGAGGTCAACCCCGAGGAATCCCGGCTGACCGATTACATGACCCATTGGTGGCAGGGCACGGCGGCTGAGGTCCTCCCCGAGCTGGTGAAGCTCGCGCGCGACGTCGGCTGACGGGCACGCGTACGCCCTCAGGCGACCACGTCCGGAACGGGTTGAGGACCGCGGGCAGGAAGGCGGCGTACGCCGTCAGCTCAGCGGATGCACCAACTCGCCGGCGGAGTCCCGCAGAACCTGCGCGATCCGGGGCATGAGCTCGCGATAGACCGAGGTCTTGCGCCAGAACAGCGCGAGATCGCGGTGGGGCGCCGGATCGGAGAAGCGCCGCAGCGACACGCGCGGATTGTCGATGACGGGGGGCGCGACCGCCAGCTCGGGCAACAGCGTGATACCCACTCCCGCGGCCACCATGTGGCGCAGGGTCTCCAGGCTGGTGGCCCGGAAGCCGTCGCGCTCACCGGCGCCCGCGGACTGACAGAACTCCAGCGCCTGATCGCGCAGGCAGTGCCCATCGTCCAGCAACAGGAGATGCTCACCCTGCAATTCGCTCGCGGTGAGCGGGGCAGGTTGGGCGAGCTCATGTCCCACAGGGGTGGCGAGGACGAAGTCCTCCCGGAACAGGGGTTCCTCCACCAGCCAGTCCTCGTGGATGGGGCGGGCCAGGACAGCGGCATCGAGCGCGCCATTGCGCAGTTGTTCGAGAAGATCGAGGCTCTTGGCCTCGGTCAGCAGGACCTGGAGCTCGGGGAATTGCTCCCCGAGGACGGGCACTGCGTGCGGCAACAGATAGGGGCCGATGGTCGGGAACACCCCCAGCTTCAACGTTCCCGTGTGGGGGCTGTTGAGCTGGCGGGAAATGTCCCGGATGTCCTCGGCCTCGGCGAGAATGTGCCGGGCCCGGCGTACCACTTCATCACCCGCGGTGGTGAAGAGGACCTGCCGGGCCCCGCGCTCGATCAGCTGGACCCCGAGCTCCGCCTCAAGCTTGCGCACCTGGGTGGACAGCGTCGGCTGGCTCACAAAACAAGCCGACGCTGCCCTGCCGAAGTGCCGATGCTCATCGAGGGCGACGAGATATTCGAGATCCCGGAGATTCATCAGGCAGAAACCGGAACCTTGGTGCGGATCAGGTGGTCGAAGGCGCTCAGCGCCGCGGTCGCACCCGTACCCTCGGCGACCACGATCTGCTTGTACGGAACGGTCGTGCAGTCACCGGCCGCGAAGATGCCGGGGATGTTGGTCAGACCGCGCTGGTCCATGACGATCTCGCCACGGTCCGTCAGCTCCACGCCGCTGTCCTTCAGCCACTCGGTGTTCGGCAGGAGTCCGATCTGGACGAACACGCCGTTGACCTCGAGCTGACGCATCTCACCGGACTCCCGGTCCTCATAGTCGAGACGCGTCATCTCGGCGCCGTCACCCACGACCTCAGTGGTGCGGGCACCGGTGATGATCTCGGTGTTCGGCATGGACCGGAGCTTGTCGAGCAGCACGTTGTCGCACTTCAGCTCGTCGAGGAACTCGACGACGGTGACCTTCTCGGTCACACCGGCCAGGTCGATCGCAGCCTCGACACCGGAGTTGCCGCCGCCCACGACCGCAATCTCCTTGCCCTTGAACAGCGGGCCGTCACAGTGCGGGCAGAAGGAGACGCCCTTGTTGCGATAGTCCTGCTCACCGGGTACGCCGAGCTGACGCCAGCGGGCACCGGTCGCCAGGACGATGGTGCGGGCCTTCAGCGTGCCGCCGCCCTCGAGTTCGACGGTGTGCAGCTCGCCCTCAGCGCCCGGGACCAGCTTCTCGGCGGTGACGTTCTTCATGATGTCGATGTCGTACTGCCCCATGTGCTCCTCGAGCCCGGCAGCGAACTTCGGACCCTCGGTGTAGGGCACCGACACGAAGTTCTCGATCGCCATCGTGTCCAGGGTCTGGCCGCCGATGTTCGGCGCCGCGAGACCGGTGCGGATGCCCTTGCGTGCCGCATAGATCGCGGCCGCGGCACCGGCAGGGCCGCCACCGAGCACGAGCACCTCGAACGGGTCCTTCTCGCTCAGCGCCTCGGTGGAGATGCCCTCGTCGGACAGCTTGGCAACGAAGTCGGCGATGTCCATCCGGCCGGCGGAGAACTCCTCGCCGTTCTGATAAACGGTCGGCACCGCGAGGATGCGACGCTCCTCGACCTCGTCCTGGAACAGGGAGCCCTCGACCGCGGTGTGCTTGATGTTCGGGTTGAGGACGGCCATCGCGTTCAGCGCCTGGACGACAGTCGGGCAGTTCTGGCAGGTCAGGGACATATAGGTGACGAACTCGTGCTCGCCCTGGATGCCCTTGACGGCCTCGATCACGGCCTCGTCCTCCTTGACCGGGTTGCCACCCACCTGGAGCAGCGCCAGCAGGAAGGAGTTGAACTCGTGGCCGAGCGGCAGGCCGGCGAAGCGGACCGAGATCGGCGATCCGACACGCTCGATGGCGAACGACGGCCGGCGCTCGTTGTCGTCACGCTGCTCGTGGGTGATCTTGTCCGACAGGGCGGCAACCTCGTCGAGCATTTCCTTCATGTCGGCCGACTTGGGTCGGTCGTCCAGGGAGCTCGCGAGCACGATGTTCTCGGTGACCCGATCGTCGATCAGGGCTTTGAGTTGGTCCAACAGGTCCTTGTCCAGCACGGTTCCTCCAAATGAGTGTGTGAAAATCAGGCGTTCGGGCACGCCTGGGATCACAGGCGTGCGGGTGGTTCGGCGATCGCTCAGGTGAGCCGCACGGGCGTGCGGCTCGCGTCAACGGTCGCCGAGAGGGAAGTACGCCACCCTCAGCGGTGGTTAGGGGGCGGAAGGGGTCCCGCCCCGGCGACAGGCATGCGTACGCCTGCCGCCGGAAACGAAACCGAACTCAATGCCGAGGGGTTCCTTGGCGAGTGGTGGCGAAGATCAGATCTTGCCGACCAGGTCGATGCCCGGCTTGAGGGTCTCGCCCTCGGCCTCTTCCCACTTGGCGGGGCAAACCTCGCCCGGGTGGTTGCGGACATACTGCGCGGCCTTGACCTTGCGCATGAGCTCAGCGGCGTTGCGGCCGATGCCCTCAGCGGTGACCTCCATGAACTGGATGATGCCGTCCGGGTCAACCAGGAAGGTGCCACGGTCGGCCAGGCCCATGCCCTCACGCATGTTCTGGAAGTTGTTGGTGATGGTGCCCGAGGGATCGCCCAGCATGTAGTACTGGATCTTGCCGATGGTCTCGGACGCGTCGTGCCAGGCCTTGTGCACGAAGTGGGTGTCGGTGGAGACGGAGAAGACCTCGACGCCGAGCTTCTGGAGCTCGTCGTAGTGATCAGCCATGTCGCCGAGCTCGGTCGGGCAGACGAAGGTGAAGTCGGCGGGATAGAAGAAGAAGATGGCCCACTTGCCCAGGACGTCGTCCTGGGTGACCTCTACGAACTCGCCACCCTTGAAGGCGGTGGTGCTGAAGTCGAGGATCTTGGTGTTAACGAGTGCCATTGATGCGACCTCTCAATTCTTGGTAGCGGCCCGGGAAGTGTCTTTGTTCTTCCCGGCTACGATTCATATCTTATATCAAAGTCGGGAACTTTGAAAGACAGAACCGATTGATTGTGTGGATGCCCGAGATAGACCGGACCTATTGAGTGCGCGGAAAGTGCAGACCCGGCGTCGTTATCGAACCGACACAAACAACTTTATCGAGCGTCGTCGCCGAGCAGGCGACCGGGGTGGCAAAGATGCCGATCAGCGGTCCTGGGTGCGGTCGCCACCCAACAGGCCGACGACCAGGAGCACCACGATGCTGATCACCAGGAGGACGAACGAGAGGCCCACGGCCAACGCGAGATTGGACTCGAAGCCGATGAAAATCGCGAGGGGCATGGTCTGGGTGACGCCTTCCCGGTTGCCCGCGAAGAACAGGGTCGCGCCGAACTCCCCGAGCGCCCGTGCCCAGGCGAGCACCAGGCCGCTGAGGATCGCGCGCCGGGCGACGGGGACCATGATGTGCCAGAACACCTGCAGTTCCGAGGCCTTGTCGACCCGCGCGGCCTCCTGGATCGCCGGATCGACCTCCTGGAACCCGACCCGCGCGGCGCGGACGAAGAACGGGCCCGCGACGAACACCTGCGAGAGCACGACCGCCGTGGTCGTGAAGGGCAGGTTGATGCCCAGTGCGGCCAGTGGAGCACCCAGCCAGCCGTTCCGGCCGAAGACCTCCAGCAGGGCAATGCCCGCCACCATCGGCGGCAACACGATCGGGAGATCGATCAACAGCGTGACCAGCCGGCGGCCGGGGAAGTGCCAGCGGGCGAGGAGATAGGCGAGCGGCAGTCCGGTCGCGACGATCAGCGCCACCGCAATCGCCGAGGTGACGAGAGACAGTCGCACCGCGGAGTGCACCTGGGGGTCGCTGAGATAGGTCGCGAGCTCACCGGTCGTGGCGACCCAGATGAGACCCGCGACCGGGACGCCCAGCAATCCGACCAGGAGCATCGCCGGCGGCACGAACCACGCACTGTCACGTGGCCGGTTGCCGTCCGTGCGGCGCGGCGCGACTGTCGTCAGCGTCATGCGGTGACCGACGTCATGCGACGGGTTCCAGATAGCCACCGTCGGTCAGCACCTTCTTGCCGGCCCCTTCGGTCATGAACTCGATGAACGTCTCCCCGGCCTCAGGGCTCTTGCCCACGGTCACCGGAGCGATCTGGAGCGACAGCTCGCTGTTGACATCGTCGGGAACCTCAACGGTGGTCAGCCCCTTCGGATCGGCCGGCACGTCGGTGACCAACACGATCCCGGCGTCGGCTTCGCCGAGCTGGACCTTCTGCACGATCGGCTGGACGCCCAGCTCACGCGACACCGTGTTCGCCACGACCTTCTCGGTGAAGCCCGGCTGCTGCTGCTCGACCTTCTCGAAGGTCTTGGACGTGGCCATCCAGATCGGCAGGGTTTCGGCGGCCAGCAGGACCTTCGTCCCCGGCTCCGCGAGATCGGCGAGCTCGGTGATGTTGCCCGGATTGTCCGGTGCGACGACGACCACCAGGCGCGTGCGGGCGAGGTCCTTGACGCCGTCCGCGGCGACGAGGCCCTTGTCGGCGGTGGTCTTCATGTCATTGGGGTTCGCAGCGATCCAGACGTCCGGAGTCGCGCCCTTGTCGAGCTGTTCGCGTTGGATCGGTGTGTGTCCGACCTCGAAGCTGACGGTGCCCAGGCCTTCCTTCTCGTACGCCGCAGCGATGTCCCTGGTGTGTGCGGCCAGGGCGCCCGGTGCGAACACCACGACTTCCTGGGCAGCAGGCGCCGACGCGTCGACGGACGTGGCGGTGGTCTCGGTGGACGTGCACGCGACCACGGGCAAACAGACGAGCGCGGCGACGGTGGCGAACAAGTGACGGCGGGACAGCATGGAGCTCCTAGGTGTTGGATTCACCCCCAGAAGTCGTTGGGGGAGGCGTGGAAGTTCCCGTGATCTTCGTCACATCAGCGTCCTGGGGTGGCATGGCCGCGGCAGAACCCGTCGGCGCGGCCCCCGGCGTACCCCCCACTGAACTCTCCGGAACAAGAGCCGAGGCCAACAGCGGAGCCCGGATCCCGGCCCGCCGCAACGCGACCATCGAGCGCTCCAGGATTTCCCGCTGTACGCCCCAGTGCTGGTTCGGTGCGCACTTGGCGAAGACCTTCGCGCTCATCGTGCCGCCGTCGATCGCGTCGATCCCGGCCACCGTCGGCTCGTCCAGCAGCACGGTCTCGAACTCGGGATCGGCATAGATCTCGGCCAGCACTTTGGTCAGCACGGTGAGCACCTTCTCGGGATCGGAGGTCACGGCGACGGGCACGGTGACCGATGCGGTGGACCAGCCCTGGGAAAGGTTGCCGACGCGGAGGATCTCGCCGTTGCGGACATACCAGACCTGACCGCTCATGTCCCTGAGCCGGGTGACCCGCAGGCCGACCTCCTCGATCGTGCCCTGCGCCTCCCCCAGGTCGACGATGTCGCCGACCCCGAATTGGTCCTCGAGGATCATGAAGATGCCCGACAGATAGTCCTTGACCAGGCTCTGCGCGCCGAAGCCCAGCGCCACACCGCCGATGCCGGCCGACGCGAGCAGCGGCGTCAGAGGAATGCCCAGCGCGCGCAGGATCATCATCAGGGTAATGACCAGGACCACGACCGCGTTCACGCTGCGCAGGAGCGATCCCAGGGTCTCCGTCCGGGCCCGGTGCCGGGCCTTCGAGATGCCCGCCACACCCGCCAGGATGCGCGCTGCTCGGCTGCCCCCGGCCGCCAGGCGGGCCTCGGTGCGACTCACGGACGTGCGCACGACGACCTTGATCGCGTGATTGATCACGCGATAAATCACGAGCGCGACGACGACGAGCACCCCGAGCTCGATCGCGGTCTCCGGCCAATTCCAGGTGATGTGCGGCGTCATGGTCTCCATCATGGTGGTGATCGCAACTCCCGGGCTGGGCGGTGCCGCAAGAATCCCGCCACGGCCCTGTCGGGACCTAGGCTCACGGTCATGAGTGCCCCCACACCCCCACCGGTCCTCGATCAATTTCCACCGCAGACCCGCACGCTTGCCCCGGATCTCGCTCGCGGTTTCATGCTCCTGCTGATCGCCATGGCGAACGTGTCGTGGTTCTTGTGGGGCCATCCCGGCTCGTTCAACAGCGCTCACCCGACGGACGGCACCACCGTCGACCGGGTCCTCCGCGCCTTCATGGGCATCGCCGTCGACGGGCGGATCCTGCCGCTGTTCGCGTTCCTCTTCGGCTATGGCATGGTCCAGTTCGCCCGCGGTCGCACCGCGCGCGGGGTCCCCCCGGGGGACATCAAACGCATGCTGCGTCGCCGCCACCTCGCCATGATCCTGCTGGGATTCCTGCACGCGCTGTTGCTGTTCGGCGGCGACATCCTGGGTGCCTATGGCGTCCTCGGCCTCATCCTCATGCTTGCGTTCGAGGCCAAGAACAAGACCTTGCGCATCTTCTTTTGGCTGTTGATCGGCTATGCGGTCGTCAGCGGGGTGGGCGGCATGGTGACCATGTGGCAGTTGGAGTCCAGCGGTTTCGACGTGACCGGCGCCGAGGCCGGCTTCGAGTTCGCGCTGGCGGATCTGTTCGCCGGCATCAGCAACTATGGGATCGCCATGGCCGTCCGCGTCGGCATGTGGCTGGTCACCTCCCCCATGCTGATCTTCACCGGCGTCATCCCGGCCGCGATCATCGTGGGCTGGCTGGCTGCCCGCCATGGTGTGCTCGAGCAACCCGAGCGCTGGCGCCCGCTCCTGACAAAGGTCGCGATCGGCGGGATCACCCTGGGCTGGCTTTCCGGCATCCCCGTCGCGAGCGCCCACCTCGGTCATTCGCTGATGCCGGAATCGTTGATGATGGGCTACCTGACCCTCAACTATGTGGGTGGGACGGCTGCCGGTTTGGGGTACGCCGCAGTGATCGCACTGTTCACCATTCGCTTCCGGCCCACTGATCCGGCTGCCGCGACTGCCCGCACCCCCGGTCCGGTGGTGCGCTCCCTCGCCGCGGTCGGCAAACGGTCACTGACCTTCTATCTGTTCCAGGCCCTGATCTTCGCGCCCCTGCTGGCGGCGTGGGGCTTCGGTCTGGGCGAACGGATCAACACGACCGGTGCTCTGTTGATCTCTCTGGGGGTCTGGCTGCTCTCAATCCTGATCGCAACCATCCTCGAAGCCAGAGGGCTGCGCGGCCCCATGGAGGTCGTGCTCCGCAGGCTGACCTATCTCCCGGAGAGCCGGCTCACCCCTCCCGGGCCACCGCCGCCACACGGTCCGCATAGGCTTCCGCCGTCGCCGCAGCATCCGGAGGAGTCCCGGTCATGAACATGGTCATCGTGTTGGCCGAGCGCACGAAGCAACAGGTGCCCCGCCCGGCGCATCCGCGGCGTGGCGAGCCGGAAGCCGGCGACATCCGCCGACGCGGTGTCCGTGCGCTCCCATCGCTGACCGCGATCCCGGCAGTTGTCGATCCCCTCGGCCACCTCGGCGTACGCCGACTCCGCCTGCTCCGCGGTGGCGAACACCAACGTGAGGGCATTGCCGGGCCGGTCCCCGCGACCCGTCGACATCATCGCCCGATCCGCCGGCTCGACCACACGCAGCAGCAGTCCACCGCAGAAGCGCGCGAAGAAGCGGTCCGGTTCGAGCTCGCCCGGCTCGCTCCAAACCCGGCCGTCCACCTCCAGGGCGGGGCGGAACAACGCACCCGCTCGCTCGGCGGGGAGATGCACGGGTCGCAGCACCGGGGCGACCGACACCACGAACACGGTCACGGCCGCCACGAACGTCACTAGGAGGAACGCGGGTGCGACCCAGCGCCCCATCGGCACAAGGCGGACCCCCGGCTCGGCCAGCTCCTCCCGTGACCCTGCCCCGATGAACCGCACCGGCGACGGTCCCGTCGGCACGTCGGGCAGCTCTTCGGGTGCGTCGTGACCGGACCGGTGGAGCATGCCGTTAGCCTATGTCGCCACTCACCGGCGAGTCAGCCCGAAGCGGGACAGCCCACCGCCTAGGGTGCTGGCGTGGCACGTGTGACGCACAGGACGATGGCGGTCGAACCCGAGCAGGCACAGAAGTGGTTGGAGCGCAACATCGCCAACCGCACGCTGCGGCCGTCCCGGGTGAAGGAATATGCGACGGCGATGACGGAGGGCCGCTGGCTCTATACGGCCGATCCGATCCGGTTCGACTCCGACGGCAAGCTGATCGACGGCCAGCATCGGCTGATGGCGGTCGTGCGCTCAGGCTGCACGGTCGAGATGCATGTGGTGCGGGGTCTGTCACCCGAAGCCCAGGACAAGGTCGACACCGGCGCGATCCGGACGGCCGCGGATGCGCTCAAGGTGCGCGGGTTCAAGCACGGGGCCCAACTCGCCGCGACCATTCCGATCGTCAATTGGCTGCTCAAGGGCGGCGGGTTCGCGGCGAGCTATTCGCGCGATGATGTCGTCTATTGGACCGGCGTCCATGAGGGTCTGGACGTGATCCTGGAGCAGGCCTACAAGGACCGCAACCTGTTGCCGTGCCAGCTGGCGCCCTATGTCGCGGCCTACTATGCGGCCCGGCAACGGTCCGCGGACCCCGCGGCGACCGACGAGTTCTTCGTCGAACAGCTCGTCAACACGATCGGGCTCACGTCCGGTTCGCCCGCCCTCGCGACCCGCAAGTATCTTCTCGGCCTCCGCGAGGACAAACGCCCCAACAACAAGGCCGCCAAAGCCAGCACCGTCCTCGCGCTGATGGAGGGCTATCGCCACTTCCGTGCGGACCGCACGCTCTATTCGATGCGTGCGCCCCGGGGCGGGTGGCCCGTCAACGAACGGGTCGACATTCCGGGCTGACCACCTGGTGCTTCCTGAGCCACTGACTCCACACAGCAGTCCGGCACGGCGGGACCATCATTCCCTGGCGTGGCATTCCCAGGCGTGGGGCAGCACCCGATCACCTCGCAGCACGACATCGACCCCGCTACGCGCACACACGTAGCGGGGTCGAGTTGAGGATGCATGGTCAGGGCTCATGCTGCTGGGTGGTACGCCTCACCTTCCGGTTGGCGCCAGCTCACCGCGCCGCCGCCAACTAGCCGCATGAACTCCTCGGTTCGAGTCTCGATCAGGGGGCAGTCGACCGGGCGATCAGGATCGCGATCTTGGGGCTGTTCCGGGCTACGATCGCGGCGAGCTGCGCTTTGGCCCGCTGTCCGCCCTGCTCAGTGTTGAGGATGATCAGATCAGCGCTGACCGAGTGGGCCAGTTCGAGAACCGCATCACCACGACCGAACCAGTTGGAAGACATGATCTCTCCGCGGACCTCGACGCCCTCCGCGTGCAGCCTGTCGATGTATTGCTGCATTTCGTCGGCGTGCTTGGACACCGGCATCGAAACCAACGTTTCGCCGACCATGTATTCGGGTGCGAGATAGACGAGATGCACGGACCTTCCGTTGAGCTTGACGAATTCGGTGACCCGAGCGCGGGTCAGCTCGTTGCCCGTCGCGTCCACCACGACCAAGATGTTGTTGTAGAGCGTCATAGAAGTGCCTCTCTGGTTAGAGCGCCATCGGCTTGCCACAGACGCGGCAGGCAACACTGCGGCTGCCGGAGGTGACTTCATGGTCCCAGGCGGCCATGCACCAGGCGTTGCGTCGTCATCCTCGTCCTGATCGAAAGTCAGGAAGAAGGCTTGTGAATAGCATAGTGAAGTATCACCGGAGTTCCACCCGGAAGCCCTGTCAGTCGCGCGTGGCGTTTGGGGCTGAGTCCGGTCCGGTTTTTTTGAGTCCAGGCTGGGCTTGATCGGGTCATCGGAATCACCGGTCTCGGCGACGTGTGCCGTCGACGGCCCGCCGCCGACGGCCACGTCACCGGCCAATGCCGGACACATGTCAGGGCTGCTGGCCCTGCCCGCTCCGCGCCGGACCCTGGGGCGCCTCGTCCATAGGGCTCAACTCAATGGTGTGCCCTTCCAGTTCCATGGCGTCGAACCTGTTCTCGCCGCGATAGGTGCGATGGAGCAAGAACGCGGAAAGGCTGGCGCCACCCAAGAAGATGCCATAAACAATATAGACATTGGCTGGAGTGAGGCCCTGGGCCAAAAGGAACGCGGCGATGTTGGGCGCGAGGAACGCGATGACTCGTCCGAAGCCCATCATCAGACCGATCGCGGTGGCCCTGATCACGGTCGGATAGATCGGCGGGCTGATCGCGTAGTAGGCGCCAACGCCGCCGGTGGATGCAATGCCGACAAGAACGGCCAGGAACAACACCAGGGATGCGATTGTGAAGAACTGGGCGAACAAGATGAATGAAATCATCCCGAACGCCATGAGGACGGCGGTGACCAAGCGGGGATGCATCCGCGCGGACAGAGCAGCGAACGTCAGTGCGCCCATGACGCCGCCGACGGCCATCAGTGACTGGGCCAGGATGCCGATCGTTGGATCGCCCGTCGACTCGCGCACCAACTGGGCGGTCAGCGTGTTCGAGAAATAGAACGCGGAGATCAGCAGGCCATAGGACAGCCACAGCAAGAGCGTTCGACGGAGCATGATGCCGGTCCACATGTCCCGACCCACCGACGGCTTGCGCTCCACCACAGCCTGTGGGGGGAGCTCGGCAGCAGGGGCGACCCCCAGCTTGGCTCCAATCTTGTTGTAGCGCGCCAAAGCATTCTTGGGCCGCTTCTCAACCAGATAACCGACGGACTCGGGGAGGGCGACGAGGACCCACAGCAGCAAGATGGCGGTGACACCGGCAGAGAAGAAATAGGGTCCGCGCCAGGTGAAGTTGCCGATCAGCCAGATCGAGAGGAAGCCGCCGACTGCCGCGCCCAAGGGGAGTCCGATGCCATAGATTCCCATTGCGGTGCCGCGCCGCTTGTCAGAAGCGTATTCAGCGACCAGCACGTTGATGCTTGGCACGATTCCGCCGAGGAACAGACCTGCGAAGAATCGGAAAACCAGGAACAGTTCATAGCTGGGCGAGAGGCCGCTCAGCACCATCCCGATCACGATCAGGATCAGCGAGAAGCTGATATGCGTCCGTCGGCCGAACTTGTCGCCAATCGGAGCGAGCACCGCAGCGCCGATGCCCATGCCGAGTGTGCCGATCGAGGCGATGAGGCCCTGCTGGCCACGCGAGAGGTCGAAGTGCTCGGTCAGCGCCGGCAGGGTGAAAGCCGTGATCAGGATTTCATAGCCATCGACGATGGTAAGGAAGATGCAGATCAAGATGACATTCCATTGGAAGCCCGTCATCTTGTTGCGACGTATGGCGTCTCTGAGTTCCACGGTGCCCTCCGACATC
This sequence comes from Propionibacterium sp., assembly GCA_012839035.1. Lineage (GTDB taxonomy): Bacteria > Actinomycetota > Actinomycetes > Propionibacteriales > Propionibacteriaceae > Enemella. The sequence goes on along the minus strand of DUOB01000114.1, from coordinate 10,808 downwards.
CCAAGTGGCGCCTCTTTGCGCCACGTGAAGCTTCCAGGAGGGTTCACAGCATCGGCGGCATGCACGGCGACCATCCCAGACAAGGACAGTCAACTGCAAGCGCGGCAATGGCACAAGTTCGAAACGTGCGGTTCCCCGCGCGTGACCGTATCAATTGTATGACGAGCCTCAGCGGCCGAGCGCCCTCGGCGTCGGGCCACCGAAGCGCCGCGTGCGCTGACTGGGGGTCAGCCGGACGCCACCCTCCTGGTCGGCAGCGAACACGCGGGACCCCGTCGGGGCAGCATGGGCCTGACGCAGCAACTCGGTCAGATGCGCGACCTGTTCCCGCATCACTTCCAACTCGGACTCGAGCTCGAGGATCCGTCGGATGCCCTCGAGGTTGACGCCTTCTTCCTGGCTCAACCGCTGCACCAGGCGCAGCTTGGCGACGTCGCGCGGCGAATAGCGCCGCCCCCGCCCCGCGGTGCGGCGGGGGGAGACGAGGCCGATGCGGTCATAGGTACGCAGGGTCTGCGGGTGCAGTCCAGCAAGCTGGGCCGCGACCGAGATCACGAAGATGGGCGCGTCCCGGTCGATGACCGACACGCCGTCGCCTGGTGACTTCCCGGTGGCCTTCCGGCTCCCGCGGGCCATCAGACGCCCAGCTTGGCCCGCGGGTCAGGCTCACGGGCGGTCTCTGCGTACGCCTGCAGCGCAGACTTCGCTTCATCGGTCAGGTGCGCGGGCACGACGACCTCAACGGTGACGAGCAGATCGGCCTTGGTTCCGTCGGAACGGGTGGCCCCCCTGCCGCGGGCACGGAAGGTGCGCCCGTTCGGCGTACCCTCCGGAACCCTGATCCGCACGGCCGGCCCACTCAGCGTCGGGACCTCGACCTCCGCACCCAGCGCCGCCTCCGCAAAGGTGATCGGCACGGTCACGGTGAGGTTGTCGCCGCTGCGGCCGAAGATCGGATGCTCACGCACGTGGACGACGACATAGAGGTCGCCCGGAGCGCCGCCGTTCTCACCGGCTCCGCCCTTGCCCTTGATGCGGATCCGCTGGCCGTCGGTCACCCCGGCAGGGATGCGGACCTGCATCGTCCGGGTCGACTTGCCGCGACCGGACCCGGCACACACCGGGCAGGGGTCCTCGACGACCAGGCCCCGGCCACGGCAGTCGGGGCAGGGCTGGCTCACGGCAAACATGCCGCCGGAGGCGGACGTCGTCATGCCGGATCCCTGACAGGTCGAGCAGACGTTCGGCATCGTCCCTGCCCGGGCGCCCGTGCCATGACAGGCGGAGCAGGCCTCGGTCGACACCATCTGGATCGGGACGGTCTTGCCCTCGACGGAATCGATGAAGTCCAGCGTGACCTCGCCCTCGACATCGGTGCCCCGGCGGGGGCCACGACCGTGGGTCGTCGTCCGCCCACCGCGGTTGAACAGCCCGCCGAACAGGTCGCCGAAGTCGGCGCCCTGGGCGTTGCGGAACAGGTCCTCCGCGGTCTGCTGGGCACGTCCCGCCCCACCGGAGGCGCCGGGGAACCGGAATCCGCCACCGCCGAACAGACGGCGGGCGTCGTCATATTCCTTGCGCTTCTTCGGGTCCGACAGCACCGAGTTGGCCTCGGAGGCTTCCTTGAACCGCTTCTCGGCGGCGGCGTTGTCGGGGTTCTGGTCCGGGTGGTTCGCCCGGGCAATCTTGCGGAAGGCCTTCTTGATGTCATCCGCGCTGGCGTCCTTGGAGACGCCAAGGACCTTGTAGTAGTCCTTTTCGAGCCAATCCTTCGTGCTCATGCGGCCCCTTTCACAGGTCGTTCAGTTCGGACGGATAGGCGGGACCGGTCACTCGGTGACCGCGCCCCCATCGGTGGTGTCGGTCGCTGCGGCCTCCGGTGCGTCGTCGGCCGGCATGCCGACGGCAACCCGCGCGGCTCGCAGGATCCGGCCCTTGAAGCGGTAGCCCACCTGCATCACATCAAGAACGGTCGGCTCGGTCACCCCGGGCATCGGTGCCTGCATCAATGCGTCATGCACCTGGGGGTCGAACACCTCGCCCTTCTCACCGAAGATTTCCAGACCGTATTTGGTCGTGATCTTCTCCAGCTCGTCGATCAGCAGCTTGAACCCACCGCTCATCTCCTCGTGCTGCTGAGCGATGCGGATGGTGTCGAGGACACCCCCGAGGTCGATGATCACCTGCTCGATGCCCGCATTGCGCGCAACATCGCGGTCTCGGTCGACTCGGCGCTTGTAGTTCACATATTCCGCCTGCAACCGCTTCAGGTCGTCGGTCCGCTCCCGCAGCGACTGCTTGAGTTCGGCGATCTCCGTGGCCGGGTCGGCCCCGCCGTCGCTCGCGTCGTCCTGGGCCCCGGGGGCGGCCGGAGCGTCAGTCACCTCGCCGGTGACGGCCTCATCGGCCACGGGGGCGGCGGTCTCCTGGGTCACGTCCTGCTGGTCCTGCGCCTCGGCTCGGGGCTGGGATTCCACTTCTTCTCCAGTCGGTCTCGTTGGTGGGCCTGGGTGGCCATTGCTGAAATGTACGCCGGGCCGGGGCTGGCGGAACGGTCGCTCCCCCAGCCCCAGCCCAACGGTCGGGATTACTTCTTGTCGTCCTCGTCAACGATCTCGGCATCGACAACATCGTCATCGCCCGAGGCGTCGGTGGACGCACCCTCGCCGGCGTCACCCGCGGCACCACCCTGAGCACCCTGCGCGGCGGCTGCCTGGGCGTACATCGCCTGACCCATCGCGGCGGCCTTGGTGTTCAGATCCTCCATGGCCGTCTTGATGAGCTCGGTCTCGGCGTTCTCGTCCTCGAGCACGGTCTTGAGCGCCTTGAGCGACTCCTCGACCGGGGTCTTGACGTCGTCGCTGATCTTGTCCGCGTTGTCGGCGATCAGCTTCTCGGTGCGGAACGCCAGGGAGTCGGCCTCGTTGCGCAGGTCAACGGCCTCGCGGCGCTGACGGTCTGCGTCGGCATGCTGCTCGGCGTCCTTGACCATGCGGTCGATGTCTTCCTTGTTCAGCGCCGAGCCACCGGTCACGGTCATGGACTGTTCCTTGCCGGTCGCCATGTCCTTGGCGTGCACGTGCACGATGCCGTTGGCGTCGATGTCGAAGGTGACCTCGATCTGCGGGACGCCCCGCGGGGCGGGCATCAGGCCGGTCAGCTCGAAGTTGCCGAGCGACTTGTTGTCGCGGGCGAAGTCGCGCTCACCCTGATAGACCTGAATCATCACCGAGGGCTGGTTGTCCTCAGCGGTGGTGAACACCTCGGACGACTTGGTCGGGATCGTGGTGTTGCGCTCGATGATCTTGGTCATCACGCCACCCTTGGTCTCGATGCCGAGGGACAGCGGGGTGACGTCGAGCAGGAGCACGTCCTTGACCTCACCCTTGAGCACGCCGGCCTGGAGGCTGGCGCCGAGGGCAACGACCTCGTCCGGGTTCACGCCCTTGTTGGGCTCCTTGCCACCGGTGAGCTCCTTGACCAGGTCGCTCACGGCCGGCATGCGGGTGGAGCCACCGACGAGCACGACGTTCTCGATCTCGCTGACGGAGATCTTGGCGTCCTTGATGACCGCGTTGAACGGCGCACGGCACCGGTCGAGCAGGTCGGCGGTCATCTTCTGGAACTCGGCACGGGTCAGCTTCTCCTCCAGGTGGAGGGGGCCGGACTCACCAAGGGTGATGTAGGGCAGGTTGATCGACGTCTCGGAGGCCGACGACAGCTCGATCTTCGCCTTCTCCGCAGCCTCGGACAGACGCTGCTTGGCGATCTTGTCCTTGCCGAGGTCAACGCCGTTCTTGTTCTTGAACTGGGTGACCAGCCACTCGACGATCCGGTTGTCCCAGTCGTCGCCACCGAGCTTGTTGTCACCGTTGGTGGCCTTCACCTCGAAGAACGACTTGCCGCCCTCGGAGCCGATGTCCAGGAGGGAGACGTCGAAGGTGCCGCCACCGAGGTCGAAGACCAGGACCATGTGGTCGCCCTCGCCCTTGTCCAGGCCATAGGCCAGGGCAGCGGCGGTGGGCTCGTTGACGATGCGGTCAACGGTCAGGCCCGCGATCTCGCCGGCCTCCTTGGTCGCTTGGCGCTCGGAGTCGGAGAAGTAGGCCGGGACGGTGATCACCGCATTGGTGACCGGCTCGCCCAGGTAGGCCTCGGCGTCCCGCTTGAGCTTCATGAGGACGCGGGCGCTGATCTCCTGCGCGGTGTATTTCTTGTCATCGATGCTCACCGACCAGTCGGTGCCCATGTGGCGCTTGACCGAGCGGATCGTGCGGTCGACGTTGGTGACGGCCTGGCGCTTGGCCACCTCGCCGACCAGAACCTCGCCGCCCTTGGCAAAGGCGACGACCGACGGCGTGGTGCGTGCGCCCTCGGCGTTGGGGATGACAGTGGGTTCGCCGCCCTCGAGGACAGCGACGACGGAGTTGGTGGTGCCGAGGTCGATACCGACTGCACGAGCCATGTTGGTTTCCTCCAGATGAGAGCTTGCCTATTGGATTGTCTTTAGTCTGGTGGGCTCAAGTTTCAGCTTGAGCCGCTCGGACTCAACTATGGCGCGACTCGTGGTCATGCGCAAGCAAAGTTGAGTTCACCAGACTCAACTCCGGGATCGATCAGGTTATTCCCGGGCACTCACGTCGGCGGACCCGTGCCGCTGGCCCTGGCCCGGTCGGCCGCCCAGACGTGCAGCTCGACGGCGGCATCACGCAGCGACGCCCCTGCGCGAGCGCAGATCTCCGTCGCGGCGTCGTCGTCCAGGACAAGGCGCGGTTTGCATCCCGGCAATGCCGCCTCCGCGATCCGCAGCGCCGCCCACTCCTGCAGCACTGCGGGCGTGAGGGCCGGGAAGTCGTACGTCACCACGCGCAGCCCGCAGGCGCGGGCGATGGGGGTCAGATCCTCGTGGGTGCCGGCGACGACGGTCGAGCGGCGCAGTGCGGCGTACGCCAACGCGACCCACCTCAACCCCATCCGATCCACCTCGTCCCAATAGACCAGGGGTGCGACGGGTGGGAAGCGCCAGCGGCCGCGGCTCGGGGGCACGTAGTGATAGGGCCCGGGCGCCTGCGCCCGCCAGCGCAGCAGGTGGGAGGTCTTTCCTGCGCCCTTGGGCCCGATGAGCTGGAGGAGGGTGCGTTGACCGGGTTGCGGGGGTGGGGGTACGCCGGCCCGCGCGATCCACAGGTCCGGTTCGACGCCCGGTTCGGATTCGGCGATAAACGGGTTGCGTGCGAGCCCGAGGGCGGCGTACCCGCTGTCGTCGGCGTACCCGAATCTCACGTCAGAGCAGCCTGGGCGAGACGACGAACTCGTGCGACTCCCTGGGGTCGAGCGCCCAGCCGATGTCCACCCGGGTGTTGACCGACCAGATGATGCGCAGGAGGTGCCCGTGATAGGTCACCGGACCGTCCGGTGGCAGCACGAACCGGAACGGAAACTTGGTGGCGGTCGTGGGTTGCCCCCTCGTGAACGGAAACGTCTGGACCCCGATCACTCGGCGATCCCGGTCACCCCGACCCTCGGTGCGCCAACCCACCGAGATCTCAAAGGCGCGGGCCCGCGTCACCTGCCCGGGGTCCCAGGTGACGACGCCGAAGACTTCCTGGCCAACGACGAACGGTGCGGGGGTTTCGAAGTCAACGAAGATCACGGACCACCTCGGGGGCTACGGGGAGGACGAAGGTGTTGTTGATGTCGAGGTGACCCTCGATCTCAACCTTGATGGTCAACCGCCAGTTGATGGCGTTGTTGGTGGCGCTGAAGGAGGGCGGGAGCTCGGACGGCAGCCGCAACTGCCAGGTGCCGCGCAACAGTTCGGCCTTCCCGAGCGGATCGGCGATCCCCTGCGGAAGGGGTTGCTCCCAGAGACTGCGCGTCTGTGTCGAGGTGGTCGTGCCCTGCTGATACCTGACCCACTCCAGGCAACTGACGACCGCCGAGATCGACGCCACTTTGTGCCGCCCGGTGCGGCGCTGGCTGTACCGCACGATCACCGGCTCCCCCATGCGCAATGGCAGGCGCGGCAGGACGAGTTCGGCCTCGCCGAGGGTCTTGCGGCGATAGGCCTTGAACCCGCCCGAGACCAGGAGCCCAACGCCGACGACCAGCATGAGGGCCGGGAACACGGTGAAGGGGAAGGACGCGGTCAGCGCCAGGACGAGGCCGATGACCGAGATGGCTCCGCCCACGAGCAACGACGGCGTACTGCTTCCCGCAGGATCGCGCACCAGCGCCATCGTGCCGTCGGAGCGCGACTCGGCGCGCACCTCGGGCAGGACCGACGGGCCGGGGACTTCGGGCAGAAATCCGCTCACACTCTGCTCCTCGGGGGATGCGTTCTCGCCCCGCAGGAGTGAACTGCGGGATCCGTGCGCGACCACGCTAACGAGTCCCCGGACCAGCCGGCCATCAGTCAGCGCAGTTCGCGCCAACCGTCGGACACGATTTCCGGCAGCACCGGCAGCTGGAACTCGGTGTCGAGGTCCCGGCCTCGCACGGTCGTGGCGCTGATCACCACGAGCCACTCGAGCGCATTGTGCTCGGAAACGAAGGACGCCGGCTTGTCCGTGGGCACGCGCACGAACCAGGCGCCACGGAGCCGCCCGCCGGCCGAGATCGGGTCGTCGGGACGGGCCACCTCGAGCTCGACGGACCACGCGTCGCGCCGGTCGGTCCAATGCCCGTTGCGCCCGGTCGAATAGCGCACCCGCTCGCGCAGAACGAGCGTCGCCGTGATTTTCGCGATCTCGGCACCGGACCTCCGGCGCTGGCTGAACTGGACGACGGCCGAGTCGCCGAGACGCAGCGGCATCCGGGCCATGAAGAGCTCACCGTGGGCCAGCGTGCTGCTCGTCCACAGCGGGCGGCCACCCAGGACGGCCATGCCGGACCCCACTGCCGTTCCCAACGCGGCTGCGACGAGCGCTCCCGACGGCCCGCTGGCAACGGCGCCCGCCGCACCGATCGCGACGACCAGCCCACCGGCGGCGAGGCTCAGGACCAGGACCAACAGGCCGATGATGAGCAGGATCGCGCTCTGTCCACTCCGCCGCGGCTCGCTGAACAACGCGACCCCTGAGCCGGCGGGCCGCCACCGGACTGCCGGTTGGACTGCCGGTTGGACCGTCGGACCGCCCCCATGCACCGCGCGCACCACCAGATCTCACAACTCCTTGACGAGCCTGGACACCGCCCGGAAGTGCTGGTGATCGGAGGACCGCAACCATTCGAAGGCAACCATCTCCGCAGAGACCACGGTGGCACCGGCCCACGCCAGCCGCGTGAGGGCTGTCTCCCTGTCCGCGGCGTGCCGCGAACCGGAAGCGTCGGCCACCACCCAGACCCGGCGACCGACTTCGAGCAGGCCCAGCGCTGTCTGCAGCAGACAAACGTGGGTCTCGCAGCCGGCGATGACGACGTCCCTGGGGCGATCGGGATCCACCCGAAGCATTGCCCCGGCGGGATCCGCGGACGGGGGAGTCACTGTCCGATCGAGCTCGGCCAGCACGTCGTCAAGCCCGCCCTCGCATGCACCGAACGTGACCTTGTCGATCACCCGGTCGAGCCGCTCGGCGACCGGAGGGAGATTCGGACCGAGCTTCTCGGGGTTCTGCGCGGTGCCGACCACGGGCACGCCGAGTTCGTGGGCGACCGCGGCGACGAAGCCCGCCCGGCGGAGCACCTCCGCCTGGTCGGCGATCGCCGGCATCAGGCGTTCCTGATAGTCGACGAGCACGAGGACGCTACGATCGACACGCATCCGCAGATCATCGACACGGTGCAAGAGGTTCGGCATCGGGCACTCCCTTCACAGGTGACCATTGTCCCCTCGGCATAATGGCGGCGAGTTGAGATCCGACTGAGAAGGAGCCGTCATGGCCGAAGCCATCATGCCCGCCGACCTGCCCGAAGCGCCCGCGGTCAACAACACCTATTCCTATGGGGTCCGTGCCGGCGACACCCTCCACATCGCGGGCATGGTGTCCTTCACCGCGGACGGGACGATCGTGGGCGAGAACGACATCGAGACCCAGGTCGACCAGGCCATGCAGAACATGAAGGCCGTCGTCGAGGCCGCCGGCGGCACGATGGACGACATCGTCCAGACCACGACCTATCTGGTCAACGTCGCGGATGCGCCGGTGGCGTCGGCTGCGCGGGCGAAGTACTTCACCGGGCCGGTCAAGCCCACCCACACCGTTGTCGGCGTCGCCGCCCTCGGTCGTCCGGTGTTCCTGGTGGAGATCGAGGCGACGGCGTACCTCGGGGACTGATCCTGCGTCCCCGGGACTCCCGCGTACCTCGGGGACTGCCACACCACCAGCCAGGGTTCAGACCGAGCGGCAGTGCACTTTGGGATGATGGGGAGCATCACACGACACCCGGAGGAGATTCCCGTGCCCGAACCCGTCGCCGACAGCACCGCCGTCACCCGGATCGCGAGACGCCGGGCGCTCCCGGGCCATGAGGAGCAATACGAGGAGTTGGCCCGCGAGATGTTGCAGTTGATGAAGCGCCACCACGGGTTCGAGGGGGCGGAGATCATCCCGCCCGCCTCTCCCGGGTGTGCTTATCAAGTCGCGGTCAATTTCGCGTCCGAAGCCGACCTGGCCGCCTGGGACAACTCGACCGATCGCAAGCAGATCTTTGCCCGCATGCGGCCCCATGCCGAGGGTGAACCGGAGCACCGCCGGCTCAATGCACTGGAGGAATGGTTCCAGGGCCCGGCCATCCCTGCGAACGCCCCCAAGCCGCCCCGTTGGAAGACCGCGGTCGTGACCTGGATGGGCATCTGGCCGCTGGCATCCTTGTTCATCTTTCTGGCGGGCTTCTGGAACGCCGACGGCCAAGTGCCGTTCCTGGTGATGACCGCGATCAACGTGACCCTGATCGTGCTGGCCATGACCTATCTCGTCGCCCCTGCACTCACCAAACTGATGAAACCGTTCCTGGTGCCCCAGCGCAGAGACTGAGCAGCCGCAGACCGGGCAAGTTGCGGCAATCGCCCCCGAAGCACGCCTGAGCTGCCTAGACTGACCCTGTGAGCACCGACGCCCAGAGCACCCCGTCCGACCGGCCGTGGCAGGACGGGAGCCGCCCACCGCGTGAACGTGCGGAAGCGCTAGTCGCAGCAATGACGCTGGACCAGAAGATCGCCCAGCTCCACGGGAACATGGAGACGATCGACATCTATGGCGCGATCAACCAGGCGACGACCGAGGAGGAGATGGCTCGACTGGCGGCCCAGATCCGGGTCGAACGCCACGTCGCCGCGATCGACGAGCTCGGCATCCCGCGGTTCCGGATCACGAACGGCCCGGTGGGCGTGGGCATGGGTGACGGTACGCCGTCCCCGCCGGCGACGGCCCTCCCCATGACGATCGGAGTCGCGGCAAGTTTCGACCCGGGGCTCGCGGCGGCGTACGGGGACATCATCGGCAGCGAAACCGCGACCCTCGGCCAGCACGTGCTGGAAGGCCCGGGAGTCTGCCTGCACCGCACGGTGACCGCGGGGCGGAACTTCGAATACTTCTCCGAGGATCCCTATCTGTCCGGCGTCATGGGCGTCGAGGTGACCAAGGCGATCCAGGCCCACGACGTCATCGCGATGGGCAAGCACTATGTGGTGAACGATCAGGAATACGAGCGCTTCCGCACCAGCGTCGAGCTCGACGAGCATGTGCTGCGGGAGCTCTATCTGCTGCCGTTCGAGATGCTCGTCAAGGACGCCGACATCGCCGCGATCATGAGTGCCTACAACCGGATCCGGGGTGTGTACGCCACGGAATACCGCTACACGCTCCACGACATTCTGCGTCGGGAGTGGGGGTTCGAGGGGTACGTGCAGTCGGACTTCTGGTCCTGTCGTTCCGCGGCCGCGAGCCTGAATGCGGGCATGGACCACGAGATGCCCGACGCGAAGTGGCTCAACGAGACCAACATCAAGAACGCCCTCAACGACACGAGCCTCGAGATCGAGACCGTCGATCGCGCGCTCGTGCGGCGGTTCACGCAGATGTTCCGGTTCGGCCAGTTCGAGCGTCCGTACGATCCGGGCGAGATCGACGCCGCCGCCCACGGTGCGATCGCACGGCGGATCGGCGGGGACATGGCGGTGCTGCTCAAGAACGAGGGCGGGATCCTGCCCCTCGACCCGGACTGCGGGCGGATCGTGGTGATCGGACAGTCGAAGTACGCCGAGTTCGCCTGCCAGGGTGGCGGTGGGTCGTCGCGCGTCGATCCCCTGTACACGGTCGACCCGATCCCGGGGCTGCGTGATGTCCTGGCGGAGCTCGGCGGGTCGGCGACGGTCGACAGTGTGATCGTGGCGAACGACCTCGGCAACCTCGACGAGGCAATCGCGGCCGCAAAGGCCGCCGACGTCGTGGTGGTCATGGCCGGTCTGGTCGCGACCGAGGGCGCGGATCTGCCCGACATGCACCTGCCGAACGACCAGGACCGGCTGATCGCGGCGGTCGGCCCGGTCAATCCCCGGACCGTCCTGGTGCTGAAGGATTCGAGCCCGGTGCTCATGCCCTGGGTGGATGACGTCCCGGCGATCCTCGAGGCGTGGAACCAGGGCACGGAGGACGGGCACGTCGTGCCGGACCTGCTCTTCGGCACGGTCAATCCGTCCGGCAAGGTCCCCACGACCTATCCCCGCTCGGCCGAGGACACGCTGATCGCCGGTCGCCCCGATCGCTATCCCGGCACCGACGAGGGCGAGGGCTATCCCGTCATCCGCTATTCCGAGGGCCTGCGCATGGGCTATCGCTGGTTCCAGTCCGAAGGCATCGAGCCGCTGT
>DUOB01000113.1 GCA_012839035.1 Propionibacterium sp. | reverse complement strand
GGAAACGCGACGACATAGACCGCCACGGCGGCGATCACGACCAGCAGGATGGCCAGCGCACCCTGGGGCGCGGTGAACACGACCACCCAGGCCGCGACGACCGCGACCGCGAGGGAGGCCCGACTCCGCGTACCTCCAACGCCACCCCACGTCGCTCCCACGAGCCCGCCGATCGTCGCCCCGAACGCGACCAGCCACCAACCCCGTGGAATGACGGGGGCGACCGCGCCGAGCACCACGGGGAGCCCGATCACCACGATCACACCGAGCATGATCAGCCCGGCCCACAACTCGGCGCCGAGTCTTCGCATGGCTCCACTCTAGGCGGCCGGGACCGGGGCGGGGGGTGCCGGAAGTCATGCCCGGCACCGATGACGATGGGCACCTGTGGCGGAGGGGTCAACGGGCTTAGCGTCGCACCATGACAAGCCCTCCCGTGCACGATCCGCCCCTTGCCGCCTCGACGATCCCCGCTCTCACCGCGACCGGTGTGGTGAAGCACTACCGCGCGACGCGCGCCGTGGATGATGTCTCCCTCGTCGTCGGGCAGGGCGAGACCCTTGGTGTGCTCGGTCCGAACGGAGCGGGCAAGACGACGTTGGTGGAGCTGATCGCCGGCGTCCGCGTCCCGGACCGCGGCCGCGTCACCGTCCTCGGTCTGGATCCGGGTCGGGACCGGGCCCGGGTCCGGCAGGTGCTCGGCGTCCAGCTCCAGTCCGCGGATCTGCACAATGCACTCACCGTCGGCGAGTTGGTCGACCTCTTCCGCAGTTTCTATCCCGATCCGCGCGACCGCGAGGAGATCCTGGAGTTGGTGCAGCTCACCGAGCAGCGCGGCACCCGGTTCGAGAAATTGTCCGGCGGGCAGCAGCAGCGCCTGTCGGTCGCGCTCGCACTCGTCGGGCGCCCGCGGATCGTCATCCTCGATGAGCTGACGACCGGGCTGGACCCGCGCGCCCGGCGCCGGATCTGGGCCACGATCGAGCACCTGCGGGCCGAGGGCGTCACCGTCCTGCTCGTCAGCCACGCGATGGACGAGGTTGAGCGGCTCTGCGATCGTGTCGTGGTGCTCGTCGCAGGCCGGGTGGTGGTGGAGGGTACGCCGGCCCGGGTGCGTGACGAGGTCGGCGCTCCGTCGTTGGAGGAGGCGTTCGTCATTCTGACCGGCACCGAGATCGACGACCTCGAGGAGGACAGCGCATGACCGCGACCGTGCAGGCGCCGCCTGTCGATGCCCGGCGTCCGGGTCCCCGCGGCTGGCTGATGCTCACGCTCGCCGAGGCGAAGATGGTCGTCCGGGACACTGCGGGATTGATCGTGCCGATCGGGCTGCCGCTGCTGATCCTGGTGATGTCGGCCTCCGCCGCTGTCGCGGAGACCGCCGGCGACACCGGCCTGACAGGGCTCGAGGCCTTCGTCCTGCCGTTGGTGTTCGCCATCGTGTTCGCCTCGATCGGGGTGATCAACATGCCGAGCTTCCTGGCGTACTATCGCCGCTCCGGCATCCTCCGCCGCCTCTCCGTGACCCCCGCCTCGCCGGCGATGGTGCTCGTCGCCCAGGTCGTGGTGAGTTTCGTGCAGGCCCTGATCGGCGTTGCGCTGGCGCTCGCACTCGCGATCGGCGTGTTCGGGGCCCGGCTGCCGGCTGATCCCTGGCTCGCGCTGGGGGTGGGCGCGCTGGGTCTCGCGGCGATGTATGCCGTGGGTCTGGTCGTGGCTGCGCTGGCGCCGACCCCGAACTCCGCCACCGCGATCGGGCTGGTCGTCTTCTTCGCACTGGGGGCGCTGGGTGGGCTGTTCGGTGGTCGCGGCCACCTGCCCGAGGGCGTCGCGAGGGTGGGGGAGCACCTGCCGTTCGGTGCCACTCTCGAGGCCCTTGCGGCGGCCTGGCTCGGCGTCGGGGTCGACGGCTGGCATGTCGTCAGCCTGGTCGGCACCGTGCTCGTGGGCTCCGCACTGGCTGCCATCTTCTTCCGCTGGTGAGGTCGGCGGCCTCTCCGCAAAGGACCAGAACAAGAAACTTCCAAAAAAAACACGGGAAATCCGTGCAAAACGCCACTCAGGCGGAATCCGATGGCTATCGTCCCTCTCACAACCCCGTGCGGAGCACGCCGGACAGCAAGTCATGAGGGACAAGGGGATGGCCAGATGAGTGTCGTGGACAGAGGTGTGGAGCGCCAGGAGCAGCCCTCGAAAAGATCCGAGATCACCCTTTCCAAGGGCTGGGTGCAGGGCGTCGCGATGGTGCTCATCTTCGGGTTCTTCGTGATGGGGGTCCTCGCCTATCGGACCTACACGGCGTCGATGCCGATGCCCGACCGAGTGGTGAGCAACACCGGCGAGGAGGTGTTCACCGGCGCCGACATCACCGCCGGGCAGCAGATCTTCCTGCGCCGCGGCCTGCAGCAATACGGCTCGATCGTGGGCCACGGGGCCTATCTCGGGCCCGACTTCACAGCCGAATATCTGCGGATCAGCAGCGAACACGTGCTGGAGTCGCTGCGCGCCCGGGGCGTACAGGACCCGTCCGCCGCCACCGCCGAGATGATGCGGACGAACCGCTTCGACGAGGCCGCGGGCCAGCTGGTCTATACTCCCGAACAGATCGCTGCGTTCGAGGCGGCGCGCGACTACTACGCGGGGTTCTTCGGTGTGGACAGCACCGAGCACGGCCTGCTGCCGTCGAAGATCACCGATCCGCAGGAGATTCATGAGCTGACCGCGTTCTTCAGCTGGACGGCGTGGGCGAGCGCGGCGGAGCGCCCAGGGCACGACTACTCCTACACGAACAACTGGCCGCCGGAGCCGCGGGTCGACAACACCCCCAGCGCGGACATTCTGGTGTGGTCGGCGATGTCGCTGGTGGCGCTGCTGGCCGGGCTGGGCCTGCTGTTCGCGCTCTATGGCAGGTGGAGCAAGAAGATCGGCTGGCACGGCAACGAGGCAACCAAGCTGTCGTTCCTCCAGCCGGGCAAGGTCAAGATCACCAAGGCCCAGCGGGCCACCGCCTGGTTCTTCCTCGTGGTCGCCCTGCTCTATCTCGCCCAGGCCACCCTGGGGGCGGCCGTCGAGCACTATCGGGCCGATCTGAGCAGCTTCTTCGGCCTCGACCTGGCCCAGATCCTGCCCTACAACCTCGCCCGGACCTGGCACGTGCAGCTCTCGTTGTTCTGGACGGCCGCCGCCTTCCTCGCCGCGGCGATCTTCCTCGCGCCGATCATTGCCGGCCGGGAGCCGAAGCGTCAGCACTGGCTGACCTATGGGCTGTTGGTGGCCGTGGCGATCGTCGTGGTCGGCACCCTCGCCAGCACGGCCATCAGCACCTATGGCCCGGAATGGGCCAAGGGGTCGATCTTCTTCGACCAGCAATGGGAATATCTGGACCTGCCGCGGTTCTGGCAGATCTTGCTCGTGGTCGGGTTGTTCCTCTGGATCATCATCATTTATCGGGCGATCCGGTCCCGGCTGCGCACCGAGTCCAAGTTCAATATGCCGTGGCTGTTCCTGTACGCCGGCCTCGCGATCCCCGCGTTCTATGCCGTCGGCCTCCTGGCCAGCCCCGAGACGCACCTGACGGTCGCCGAATTCTGGCGCTTCTGGGTGGTCCATCTGTGGGTGGAGGACTTCCTCGAACTGTTCACCACGGTGATGGTGGCGTACATCTTCGTGATGCTCGGGGTGGTGCGGCGCCAGATCGCCATCCAGATCATCCTGCTCGACATCATCCTGTATTCGATGGGTGGCGTCATCGGCACCATGCACCACCTGTACTTCTCCGGCACCCCCGTCGAGCACATGGCGCTCGGCGCGTTCTTCTCGGCCATGGAGGTCATCCCGCTGACGTTCCTGACGGTCGAGGCGTGGACGTTCCTGCAGCTCGGTGCCCGCCAGAGCTCCGGCAGCAGCGCACCCTTCCCGCACCGCTGGGCGGTCATGTTCCTCGTGGCCGTGGGCTTCTGGAACTTCGTCGGCGCGGGGGTCTTCGGCTTCCTGATCAACCTGCCGATCGTGTCCTACTACCAGATCGGCACCGCTCTCACCGCGAACCATGCACACGGCGCGATGCTCGGTGTCTACGGCATGCTGGCCGTCGGCCTGGCGCTGTTCGCGTTGCGCTACATCATCCCGCCGCAGCGGTGGCCGGAGAAGCTGGCCAAGCTGTCCTTCTGGTCGATGAACATCGGCCTGGCCTGGATGGTGTTCGCGACACTGCTGCCGCTGGGCGTGCTGCAGCTGTGGCACTCGGTCAACGAGGGCTACTACGAGGCCAGGAGCCTGGGCTATATCGCCCAGCCCGGCAACGCTGTCCTGGAATGGATGCGGATGCCCGGTGACGTGATCCTGCTGCTGGGTGGCGTGGTCCCGTTCGTCTGGATCGCGTGGCTGGGGGTGCGGCATGCCATTCCCGCCACGATGACCACGATGGAGCCGGAGACGCTGTTCGTGGAGGAACACGAGCAGGCGCGCGAGGATCGCACCGGCTTGGCCGAGGGGTCCGAGCGATGACCACCGGGATCGAGATCATGGCGTGGCTGGCGGCGGCCTACGGGACGGCGCTGATCGGCGTGGCGTACGCCATCAGTCAGTTCGCCCGACGCGCACACGTCAGCAGGACGGGCGCCGTCACCGTCGCCGACACCTGGCCGGCCTCCGAGGCGGCTCGCTTCCACTGCATCATCGCCTGCTCGATCACCGTGCTGGCTGCCCTCTGGCCGTTGGGGGCGGTCTTCGTGGTGCACGGCTGGAGCAGCCGCGTGCTGCTGATCGTCGTCACGCTGGGCCTGATGGTGGCGGCATTCCCGCTGTGGGCCCGGCTGCGGCACACCCCGGCCGACCCCCACGGCGCACTGAAAGGAGAGTCCTCATGAGCGAGTCCACACCCGCGTCGATCACTCCCGGGCGCCCGGTGCGCCTGGTCCCCACGCCACCAGGTTTCTGGCTGACCCTGCTCGGTGCGGCACTGGCCGCCATCGCACCGCTCTTCGGGTTCCTCGGCGGCAGCATGGTGATCGGCCCTGATCGCGCAGGGGTCCTGAGTCCCCTGTACTGGGGACTGTTCATCGGGGTCATCATCGGTGCGGCCGGCGTGCTGATGGCACTGCTCGGCGGATGGCGATTGTGGACCCATCTGCGCCGGCCCGTGGCGCGGGGGGACGCCGTTGGTGAGGACGCCGTGAGAGGAACGGACTCATGACCGCGGGGGTGCGTTTGCCGCTCGCCGAGCCGACGGCGAAGCCGGCGTACCGCTCCGACCGCGGCGCGGACCGGTTCATGCGGCGCGTGTTCGGCGTGCACGGGATCGATCGACGCTCCGGCAGTGGAGCGCATCGCGCGTTCCGGATCTCGGTGGTGGCCTCGGGCGTACGCTGCCTGATCACCTATCTGCTGATCCCGGTCCTCGTGCCGATTCTGAGCCTGGGCGGTTGGGTCGTGGCCCCGATCGGTCTGGCGTTGTGTGTGCTGGCGGTCGTCAACGGCATCGTCAGCGTGCGGCGGTTCTGGCGGGCGGATCACCCGCACCGTTGGATGTACACGGCCTTCATGGCGGTGGTCTTCGTCATCCTGGCCATCGCCCTGGTTTCCGACCTGACCCGATTGGGGATCATGACATGAGTTCAGACGCCCAGCTGCGCCTTGAGGCGATCCAGGCGGACGCGGTGGAGGGTCCTGAGTCCGAGACTCCGGACTATGGCCCCCCGCCGAGCGAGTGGGAGAGCGCGCTGCTCACCATCTGCATGTTCGGCGGGCTCGTGATCTTCGGCATCGGCTGCCTGTTGTTCGGCTGGAGCTGAGCCGCGTCATTCTCCGCCCGGTCTGGCGTTGGTCCAGTGCGCGTCGATGGCGCCGGTGTCGCGGTCGATCGTTGCCTGATAGCTGTACGCCTTCGGCCAGGTCCCGAACACCGCTGACTCGTTCACGATGAGGCGATAGAGCAGGCCGCGCTGGCGGGGGACCTTCACGTCGTCGATCCCGATCTCCACGCGCGTCGTCCCACCGTCCACGTGCACCGCATAGGGGCCCGCGATCACCCCGCGGTCCGGATAGGAGGTGATCGTCATCCGTCCCTCGCCCGCCGCGCTCAGGTCCAGGGCCGGAGCGAACACGATCTCGGTGCCGCGGAACAGGAGGCGTTCCAATGCATCGCCGCTGAACAGATAGGCAACCTCGCCGTCGCGATGCGCGTCGCCGGTCGTCCGCACGCGTGGCGCCGTGGTGACGGTGGTGGGGAACACCCCGACGATGTCGGTGTCGACCGAATACTTCGCAAAGCTCCGCCGCTGCCCCTGGAGCGGCATCGGCACGGGGAACCCCGTCAGGGGCCTGTCCTGGCCGTCGATGGTGACGTCGAACTCGGTGCCGCGCAGCCGCAGGAACTCGAAATCGTTCAGCACGAACAGCGGGAAGTAGTCCGGCTCGACCGAGGACAGCCCAACCGGCGCGAGCAGGTTGAGCGGGACCGAGCGCTTGGTCGTGTGCTCCTGGATGTGGGCCCGCACCGTGCGGCCTTCGATGTCGGTGAATCCGAAGGCGATCCGCGCCCGGCCGTCGTCGTCGCGTTCGATCGTGGGCCCGCCCAGGTCCAAGTGGCGGTAGTGCAAGCGGCCCTTGCCGGTGACTTTGCTCTCCTCATCCGGGTCGGGGGAGAGAGTCAGATCGTCGTAGTGGTCCACATATCCGTCGTGCCGGTAGGCGATGATCCGGTAGCCGCGTTCGTGACCACGATCAATGAGCTGGGGTTCCAGGCCTTCATAGATCGGATCCGCCTCGAACTCCAGCAGCGCCAGTCGCTGCACATCTGTGACGTCGATGGTCAGGGGCAGCAGCACCTCGCGGTCCTGGCCGGGACGGCCATAGGGGGTGGTGTCGGGTGCGGCGGTCGCCGCGGGCCGCCGCAATTCCCAGAATTCCCAGCCGGTGACCACGGCGCCGGCCAGGACGAGGATCAGCGCGCCGGTGCCGACCCGGACTCCGTGTCCCCGCAGCAGCGCCGCGACGGCCAGGGTGGCGGCGGTGACGAGAAGGACGACCGCCGCGCGTACATCGAGGATCGCGGTGGCAAGCGCGATCAGCGCGAGAGCCAGTGCGAGCCAGGACATGGTCAGCCTCCATCCGGTGGGGTCAGGCCTTCGCCGGTGAGCGACCGCGACATCCGGTCGAGCACCCGTGCGCAGGTGGCGATGTCCTCGGGCGGGATGCCTGCGAACAATTCCGCCAGGAGGCGGTCACCGAAAGCCTCCTGGCGTTCGAAGTACGCGTACGCCGCCGGGGCGAGACTCACCTGGCGGGCGCGGCCGTCGTCCGGGGACGGATCGAGCCGCACCATCGCCTTCGCGGCGAGGGCGTTGAGCAGTTTGGTGACGTTCTGATGCGTGGTGCCGAGCGCACGCGCGACCACCGCGGTCGACGGGACCGGCTGGGGGAGCGAGCTCACGACCGCCAGGGCGAGCCACTGCTTGAGCGTGAGCTCGCCGAGCGTGGCGTCATAGTGCGTCTGCATCCGGTTCGCCAGCAGGAGGACGCCGGCGAACGTCGCCTGCCGTGGTTCGAGGGTCGTCACGAGCCCATATTATCCAACTAGTTGTATATATGGCCAACTGGCTGGATGTCGAGCGGCTGGATGCCGAGAAGGTTCGCTCTCTCGTCGCGGCGAGGGCGCGGGTGGCCAGTGGCGAGCCGGAGCGCGGGTCAACTAAGTGAAAGAGACGTGAATCGCCTTGTCGGGCGACGCGTCCAAGAATGTCTGAGGCGGACTCTAGTATCGTTCACATGATCGATTGTGTTGCACGTGCCGTACGCCCACGACGAGACCCCACCCAGGCAGCCTCGGCCGACTGGGTCCCGGGACCCGGCCCACTCCCACTCGATCCGCTGTCCGGACCCTGGGAGACCACGATTCCCGAGGTCATCCCGGACTGGGTCCTGGACGACTCCCCACGCGAGCCGGAGGAGTGGCTGTTCGCCGATCCGGACGCCCTGCCGCCGCTGCCGGACGCTCCGCCGCCGCTGCCGGACGATCCTGCGTCGCCGGCGGAGATGGACCGGTCGGAGGTCGCGGCGTGGCGCGACACTCTGATGAGCACCGGCCTGCCCCGTCAGCAAGCCGCGCTGATCGATCTGATCCGCGAGCTCGAAGACCTGAAGTCCACCGCCGCCGCGATCCAGGCAAAGGCGGCCGTGGCCTTCGAGACCGCTCGGCGCCGCGCGGAGGCCGAGGCCGGGATGGCGAAGTCCAAGCGGGGCCGGGGGATCAGCGCCGAGATCGCTCTGGCGCGCAGGGAATCCCCGCACAAGGGCGGCCGACTCCTGGGCCTGGCCAAGGCGCTGGTGACGGAGCTTCCGTGCACGCTGGCCGCGCTCGCCGCGGGGACGGTGAACGAATGGCGCGCGACTCTGGTCGCCCGGGAGACCGCCTGCCTCGATGCCGACGACCGCCCGATCGCCGATCGCTGGCTCGCCGATCACCTCGCGGCGCACCCCACGATCGGGGACAAGCGCTTGGCAGCTGAGGTGCGCCGCAAGGTCATTGAGCTCGATCAGCATGCGGTTGTCGCTCGGCGCGCCGCCGCGGCCGGCAACCGGCGCGTGACGACCCGGGCGTTGCCCGATGGCATGGTCCAGTTCTCCGCGATCCTGCCACTGCGCGAAGGCGTCGCGGTCTATGCGGCTTTGAAGCAGGCGGCCGATCGGGCCCACGCCAACCCCGCCGCTGGTGAAACGCGGGGTCGGGGAGCGATCATGGCCGACACCCTCGTTGAGCGGGTCACCGGCCAGCCCGCCCGCGATCCGGCCAACGTGACGGTGAACGTGGTGATCACCGACCAGGCCCTGCTCGGCGAAACCGAGGAGCCCGCCCACGTCGACGGCTATGGTCCGATCTCCGCGGCGTGGGTGCGCAACCTGATCGCGGCCACGGCCGATAGTGTGCAGCGGATTGCGCTGCGCCGGTTGTTCCGCGGCCCAGGACGGCTGATCCGGATGGAGACCGCCTCCCGACGGTTCACCACGGCGTTGCGGCAGCTGATCGCGCTGCGTGACCAGTGGTGCCGCACTCCGTGGTGTGGTGCGCCCATCCGGCATGTGGACCATGCTCATGACCATGCCCGCGGCGGGCCGAGCAGCTATCTCAACGGCCAAGGCCTGTGTGAGGCGTGCAACTACGCCAAGCAGGCGACCGGGTGGCGTTCCACGGTCCACCAGGACCCGGAGCGGGGTCACGTGGTCGACACCACCACCCCGACCGGCCACACCTATCCATCGACCCAGCCCATCGGGCCAGGAGATTGAGAGAGGAGGCTCAGGCGTGTGCCCGTGCCGGTCTCTCGTCTTCTTGGCAACGAGGATCATCGATAACGCGACCGGCCCCAGCGTTAAGCCGGGGCCGGATCATTGGGGTGAGTAACGGGACTCGAACCCGCGACCACCTGGACCACAACCAGGTGCTCTACCAACTGAGCTATACCCACCGTGTGCCCCTCAGGGGGCGACTTGAGACAATACCGCAGATTGTGCGGAGAACGAAATTGGAAATCAGGGCGACCGTCAGCCGCACGAGCTGGGGGCCTCAGTGAGGCGTACCCCCGTCAACGCCCCCGCATGCTTCTCCGCCAACTGCCGACACGTGTCGGTGTCGGGGCCGGGTTGGGGGACGAAGAGAGCATCCCGGTAGTAGCGCAGTTCCTCGATCGACTCCTGGATGTCGGCCAGCGCACGGTGGTTGCCCGACTTTCCGGGGGTGTTGAAATAGATGCGCGGATACCAGCGCCGGGCCAGCTCCTTGATGCTGGAGACGTCCACGTTGCGGTAGTGCACGTGCGCTTCGAGCGTCGGCATGTCGCGCGCGAGATAGGCGCGGTCGGTCCCGATCGTGTTTCCGGCGAGTGGCGCCTTCCGGACCTCGGGAACGTGTTCCCGGACGTACGCCAGCACCTGCTCCTCGGCGTCCGCCATCGACAGGCCGTCCGCGAGCAGTGGCAGCAGGCCCGACTTCGTGTGCATCTCGCGGACGAAGTCACCCATCTTGTCGAGGGCCTCATCGCTGGGCTTGATGATGACGTCGACGCCCTCGCCGAGCACCTCCAGATCGGGTCCGGTCACCAGTGCCGCGACCTCGATGAGGGCGTCCCCACCGGCCAGGTCGAGGCCTGTCATCTCGCAATCGATCCATACCAACAGGTCATTCACCCGGCCCACTCTAGGACTCCGTCTCCTTCCCGTCCCAAGGACGATCTCTCTTCCTCCCACCCGGGGGCGATCACTTCAGGGTGCCGGGGCCGGTCTCGTCGTCGAGGAACATCCGCACGGCACCCGGTCGGCGGGGCAGCCAGCGCGTGAACCACGCGGCGCCGAGCCAGCACACGGCGCCGATCGCGACGGACGCCGACCACAGCGGGGCGAGGGCCACGATGGCGCTGACCAGCAGGGGACCGCCGGCGTTGCCCGCATCGGTCAGCAGGCGCCAGGCGCCGAGGAACTTGGCCCGCGCGTTCACCGGTGCCGAGTCCGAGCCGAGCGTCATGACGATGCCGGCGGAGAATCCGTTGGCCACCCCCAGCAGGATCGCCACCAGGGTGACCGTCAACGCGCCTCGCGTGAGCGGCAGGGTCGCGAACCCGATGCCGAGCACCAGGAGGGTCGGCACCGCGGAATAGAAGCGTCCGAACCGGTCCATGATCCAGCCCGACGGATAGAACATGCTCATGTCGGCCAGTGCCGCGAGCGCGAAGATCAGCGCGGTCGTCTCGGGGGAGAGCCCGACCGCTTCCGCCCAGAGCGGCAGCACGCTGAGGCGCGCGGCCCGACCGAGCTGGATCACCATGCCGCCCATTCCGAGGGTGGCGAGGGCCTTCCAGCGCGAGCGAACGATCGTGACCATCCCCGGTCCGCGCACCGTCCCGCGGGGCTGGCGGCCCTGGACGTCCGGCAGCGCGGCGGTGAGGGCGGCGGCGACGACGCTGAACGCGGCGGCTGCGGCGTACGCGGCCGACAGGTTCACCGTCGCCACCACGAGGGCACCGATCATCGGGCCGAGGAATTGGCCGATCCGATAGACGCCACCGAGGGTGGAGAGCGCGCGGGCGCGCTGGTGGGCGGGGACGACTTCGGTGAGGTACGCCTGCCGCGCCAGCCCGATCACCGCCCCCGCGAGCCCTGCGGCGAACACGCCGATCCCGAGCATCCAGACCTCGCTCGCCTGCCAACACAGCAGCAGCGCCGCGGCCTCGAGCAGTGCGGCACCGACCAGCGCGCGCTTCTCGCCGAAGCGGGAGGCGATCATGCCGGCGGGAATATCACCGATGAGCTGACCGAATCCGAACAGGGCGACGAGGAAGGCGGCGACTTCGAGGCTTGCGCCCATGTCGCGGGCGGTCAGGGCAACGAGGGGGAGGACCGCGCCGTGCCCGGTGGACACCAGCAGCGTGGGCACATAGGCGGCCACGGCGATCCGGCGCCAGTCGAGGGATTGGGTCACCGAGCCACCGTACGCCTGCCTGTCCGTTTGCCGACAATTGTCGAGGTGGCGAGACGGCGCCGGTGCGCGCCCCGGGCGAGACTCGAACTCGCGGCCGGCCGCTTAGAAGGCGGCTGCTCTATCCAACTGAGCTACCAGGGCGGGATCCGCTGCGACGCGTCGCACGAACCACCCCTGATTCTAGGCATAGGTCGGGTGGGCCGGGTGCCGCGCGGGCACGGGTACGCTGGCGCCGTGCAGCAGGCGACCATTGACGAACGGCGGGAACTCCGCCGCAACAACCTGCCACGCCCTGTGGAGCCCAGGCCGTGGATCGAACGTGTCCTGCGGTCGAAGTGGACGTGGATCGTCCTCGTGGTCCTGCTGCTGGAGGCGGCTGCGCTGATCGCCGTGGGGTTCCAGATGGTGCCTGATCGGCCGGTCCCGGGCGGCATCACCTACGGCACCGGCACCGAAGCGCTCGGGCCATCGACGAGATATGCCCTGATCACCGTCATCCCGCTCAGCCTGTTGTTCCTGTGGGTCGACCGGTTCCGCCCACAGAGCTTCTGGGTGTGGCTGATCACGTTCGGGTGGGGCGGGACGATCGCGGTGTGGGCGTCGTTCAACATCAACACGTTCGCGGCGGAATACATGTCGATCGTCGGTCCCGGCGATCCGCGGGCGGGCAGCCGCGCGGCGACGTTCATCGCGCCGTTCGTGGAGGAAGCGATGAAGGGCACGGTGCTGTTCCTCGTCGCGATCGTGCTCCGCTATCGCATCGTCAGCAAGCTGTCCGGGATCGCGCTCGGTGGCCTGGTCGGCGCCTCGTTCGCATTCGTGGAGAACATCTATTACTACGCGAGCACCTATCGCGCGGCCGCCAATACGAGTGGGGCCGCCAACCCCGACGAGTTGTTGGTCGAGATCTTCAAGCTGCGCGGCCTCCTCACCTTTTTCGGGCACCCGCTGTTCACGTCCATGATCGGCATCGGTCTCGCGGTGGCGCTGCGGTCGAAGTCCAAGTTGGTACGTGTGCTCGCCCCGGTGACCGGTTTCCTCGTCGCGGCCCTGCTGCACATGCTCTTCAACGGGACCGCATCAATGGGGCTGTCCTCGCAGGTGCAGCTGATGATGCTGCTGCTCGTCGGTTATCCGATGGTCTTCGCGCTCATCATCTTCATCATCCGTCAGGTGATCGTCGAGAAGCGGTTGATCCGTGCCCGGCTCACCGACTATGCCCGGATGGGGTGGCTGCCGGACACGGACGCCCATTGGGTGTCCCGCCTCACGACCCGCGTACGGGTTCTCTGGCAGTCGCTCTGGGAAGGCCGGTTGCTGTCCACGTGGCGACTCGAGCGGGCGCTGACTGAGCTGGCCTATCTGCGGGATTCCATGGCGCGCGGGCTCGTGGACACGGGTGGGATGATCCGCGAGAAGGAACTGCTCGCGACGATTCGCAGACTCCGCGCCCGAGGTTTCGTGACCCCGCGCGAGCGCACGAACTATCCGTGGCAGCGGCGCACGAGGCTGCTCGGGACCCCGCCGCCCCCTCAGATTTCCCCGCAAGGCGGCTCCGGGCAGACCACGACGGTGCCGCTAGGATCCGGTGGAACCCGTTATTCCCCAGTTGATCCCCGCTGGGCGCCACCCGGCACCTAGGAGTCCCCACATGGCCAGCACCCGCCTGCAGGATGCTCTCCTCGACCTGCGCCGGGCGGTGGACCGGGCCTCGTTCCCGCTGGCCCTGCCGGGGGCGGACGATCAGACCCGGGCGGTGCGGGAGATCAACGCCCAGCTCGACGACTACATCCTGCCCCGCCTCGCGGTCCTCGACGCGCCCCTGCTCGCGGTCGTGGGCGGCTCAACCGGTGCGGGCAAGTCCACGCTCGTCAACTCCCTGGTCGGCCGCGAGGTCACGCGCCCCGGAGTCATCCGGCCAACGACCAAGGCACCGGTCCTCGTCCATCATTCGGCGGACCGGATCTGGTTCGAGGACGACCGTATTCTGCCGGGGCTGTCGCGCACGACCGGTCACTCGAACGATCAGCGCGAGTTGCAGTTGGTGGTCGAGGACTCGATTCCGCCCGGCCTGGCCCTCCTCGATGCGCCGGACGTCGACTCGGTGGTCGAGGAGAATCGGCGGCTGGCCGCCCAACTGCTCGCTGCCGCCGACCTGTGGCTGTTCGTGACGTCGGCGGCTCGGTACGCCGACGCAGTGCCCTGGGAGTTCCTGCGCCATGCCGCCGAACGCAGCGCGGCGGTGGCCGTGGTGCTCCAGCGGGTGCCGCCGGCCGCCATGGCCGACATCCCCGCCCACCTGGGCCAGATGATGACCGAGCGTGGGCTGGGCAGCTCGCCGCTGTTCGCGGTCCCGGAGACCGAGGTCGATGAGGAGGGCCTGCTGCCGGATGCGGCGGTCTCACCGATCCGGACCTGGCTGGCCACGTTGGCCGCCGATGCGGCCACGCGCCAGGAAGTCGTGCACCAGACCCTCGACGGCGCGATCGGGGCGCTCACCGCGCGTACGCCCCAGCTCGTCCGCGCCCTGCAGGACCAGGACGCCGCGCTCGCCCTGCTGCGGGAGGACGTCGACAAGTCGTACGCCGAGGCCGTCCGCACCGTCAACGTCCAGACCGCCGACGGCACCCTGCTGCGTGGTGAGGTGTTGACCCGCTGGCACGACTTCATCGGCACCGGGGAGATCTTCCGCGTGCTCGACCAGAAGGTCGGCTGGCTGCGGGACCGCATCATGAACGTTTTCCGGGGGCAACCGGCCGGTTCCGAAAAGGTCACCGTGGCGGTCGAGTCCGGTCTCGAGGCACTCCTGCGCGAGGAGGGCGAGGCCGCGGCCGAGCGTGCCGAGGCTGCCTGGCGGGCCAACCCCGCGGGCCGCGCGCTGCTGGCCCGATCCGGTGACGACCTCTCCCGGTCCTCGCGGGACTACGCCAACGCGGCCGCCCGGATGATCCGCGACTGGCAGGGCGCCGTGCTCGACATGGTCGCGGACGAGGGCGGGGAGAAGAAGTCCCGGGCCCGCTTCCTGGCGTTCGGCGTCAACACCGTGGGCGTGGCGCTGATGATCGTCGTGTTCGCGTACACCGGTGGGCTCACCGGCGCCGAAGTCGGTGTCGCCGGCGGCACCGCGGCCCTTGCGCAGCGCGTGCTGGAGGCCGTGTTCGGGGACGATGCCGTACGCCGGCTCGCCAAGAAGGCGAAGGCCGACCTGGACGCCCGGGTGGAGGCCCTGATGGCTGCCGAACTCCGGCGCTTCCACGAGCTGCTCGAGTCGATCAGCGTCGACCCGGAACGGGCGGAACGCATCCGCTCCGCATCGGACGCGGTGGCCGCTGCTCGCCGGGAGCGCGATCTCCCCGGTGCCCCTGCGCTGGCCCGGGACGTCGGCCCCGAACAGGTGGACGTGGTGATCCCCGACGAGGGTGTCCCGGCCCTGCCCGAGGGTGCATCGGGTGAGCCCTATGCGCTCGAGGCAGGCCCCGAGACGGACGACATCCTGGAGGCGGAGATCGTCGAGGGGGACGGAGTCCGCGATGGCCGCTAGGGACAGGGCGGCCGCCAAGGCGGCCAAGGATCTCGGGGCACGACTGCGGGCCCTGCGGCAGGCCGCGGAGAACGCCCGCGGCCGGGTGGACGACGACGTGGTCGATCCCGCTCTGCGGGTTGTCGAGCGGGCCGGGCGTCGGCTCGAGGTGTCGGGTGATGCGACGGTCGTCGCCCTCGGTGGGGCCACGGGGTCCGGCAAGTCGTCCACGTTCAACGCGCTGTCCGGGACAGAGCTGGCGGTGCCGGGCGTACGCCGACCCACGACCCGCCGCACCCTCGCGGTCAGCTTCGGCGCCGATTCCGCGGACGATCTGCTCGACTGGCTGGAGATTCCCAACCGACACCGGGTCGAGTCGTCTCCCGCCAACCGGAGGGACGGCGGACAGCAGGAACTGGAAGTGGAAGCCGCCGGCACCTCCAAGGCGCTGCTGCCGTTCGGGCACAAGGGCGAGGTGGACCCGGCCCGGGACCTCGACGGGCTGGTCCTGCTGGACCTGCCCGACCATGACTCCACCGAGGTCACCCACCGCCAGGAAGTCGATCGGCTGGTCGAGTTGGTGGACATGCTGATCTGGGTGGTGGATCCGCAGAAGTACGCCGACGCCGCCCTCCACGACCGCTATCTCAAGCCGCTGGCCCGCTATGCCTCCGTGATGATGGTGGTGCTCAACCAGATCGACCGGCTGACCCCTGCGGAGCGGGAGCACTGTCTCACCGATCTGCGCCGGCTGCTGGACTCCGAAGGCCTGGAAAAGGTCGGGATCGCCGCGATCAGCGCCACGACGGGGGAGGGCGTGCACGAGCTCCGCACCCGCATCCGCAAGCGGGTGGCCGCCAAGAGGACCGCCGCTCAGCGGATCGTGACGGACGTGGACGTGGCCGCCGAGAACCTGGCGGCGGCGTCGGGCATGAGTGAGGCGGGCCAGGTGAGCAAGGACTCGGCGGCCCGGTTGAACAAGGCGCTGGCCGTCGCGGCCGGCGTACCCGTCGTCTCCGAAGCCGTCGGCAAGGCCTGGCGACACCGGGGCGGGATCGCCACCGGCTGGCCGGCCCTCTCCTGGATCGCGAAGTTTCGTCCCGACCCGTTGCGACGGCTCCATCTGGATCGGTGGGGGCTCGGCAAGCGGGGGAAGGAGATCGACCCGGCCCGGGTCTCCAGGACCTCGCTGCCGGCGACCACGTCGGTGCAGCAGGCGAGGGTGGACTCGGCGGTACGCGACCTCGCGGACGAGGCTGCCGAGGGCCTGACCAGGGGCTGGGCGCTGGCGGTGCGCGACGCGTCCCGCACCCACCAGGACGCTCTGCCCGATCAACTCGACCGTGCGATCGCCACCACGGATCTCGGGGTTGATCGCGACCACGGTTGGTGGACGTTCGTGAAGGTGCTCCAGTGGCTGCTGATCGCCTGTGTCGTCGGCGGATTCCTCTGGCTGGGCGTGGCGTTCGTCCTGCTCTATTTCCAGTTGCCGCCGCTGCCCGACCTTTCCTGGTGGGGACTGCCCGCACCGACCGTTCTCGTCGCAGGGGGTGCCCTGGCGGGAGTGCTGCTGGGACTGTTCTCGCGCATCGGGGTTGAAGTCGGGGCCCGGAGAGCCGAACGGCGAGCGCGAGCAGAGCTCGTGTCGTCCATCGCCACGGTCACCCGGGAGAAGGTCGTGCTGCCCATCAATGCCGAACTCGACCGGCACGACCTGGTGCGCACCAGTATGGAGCAGGCCCTGCGTTGAGGCCGTCCGGTTGTCCACAGATCGTGAGCGCCCCGAAGCTGCATCCACAGCCGCCGGGATCGCACCGACACGACGGGGCTCCGTCCTCGCATGGTGGTGGCAACGGTCCCGCCACCCGGGTGGGCGACAGCGAAGGGCACATCAAGATGGATGCGATCGTGAGCATGGCCGGGCGAATCGGCACCGACGTCGACTCAAAGATCTCGCGCAACGGCAACAAATACGTGCAGTTCCGGATGGCAACGAGCCAGCGCCTGTTCAAGGACGGGCAGTGGGTGGACGGGCCGACGAGTTGGGTGTCGGTGCGCTGCTATCGCCAGCTCGGCAGCAACGCGGCGCTGAGTCTGCGCAAGGGCAACCCCGTCGTGGTCGTGGGACGACTCAAGGTGGACCAGTGGGTCACCGATGCCGGCACGCCCAGGGAGACCGTCTATCTGGATGCACAGGCCCTGGGGCACGACCTGAATTGGGGCATCACGCACTACTACCGGCTGGAGAAGGAACGTTTCGAGCGGGCCGTCGAGGACGAGGACGTCGAGCCCCCCGAGGATCGTCAGACGGTGGAGAGCGAGCGAGAGCGTTCCGTGGACCGCGCCGAGGAGCATGACCAGGACCTCGCGGAAGCTGAGGCTCTGATGGCGACCATCGGCGAGCCGGCCGGCGCGGCTGGCTGAGATCGCCGGGCCCGCGGCGTGCTGGAGGGTCAGCCCGCGGGATCGGTCGGCTCCGCGGGCCCGGCCAATCCCTCCGCACGCAGGATCGCCTGGATCTCCTCGCTCACCGCCTGTCGGCACGTCCGGCCGTCCGGAAGCCTGGATCGCGACAGATAGGAGCGACGGCCGAGGTGACGCATCGGACCGATCGTGTGGACAGTGACGCGTCCGTCCGCGACTGCCCGCGCCCAGAAGGACGTGCGGCGCCCGGGCCAGCGGCCCGGGAAGAGAGTGCCGATGGCCTGCATCCAATCCTTGGTGCCCTTGAGGTGCCACAGGTGCCGGACGCGGTCCAACCCGGGGTCGGAGGTGAGCACGCCGCCGAGGGAGAGGAGATAGATGGGGATTCCGGCGCCCGAGAGATACCAAGCGGAGCTGAGGGCGATCTGGGCGCCGCCGCTCCACCCCAACAGGACGACCGGTGTGCCGGCCTCCGGGCGATAGCCCGCGGCCAGCAGCCGGTTGAGGATCACCTGTGCCACACCCAGGGAATAGACCGGCCCATATCGGTCGTCCGCTGACACGGCGAACTGCAGCACATTGCGGCCGTAGACGAGCGTCTGGGTGAGTTGGGTGGGTCGCTTGCGGCCGAGCCATTCGACGGTTCGCCACCACCATGAGGACCAGCGGCCTGACAGCAGGGTGCGGTTGGCAGGGGAATACGGATAGACGTCGCTGATGAGCAATGTGTCCGGCAGGGCTGCCTGAAGGTGGTCGAGCAGTGGTTGTTCACCGATCGGATTGGCTTTGTCCGTGACCGCGCCGACGCCGGCGAGATAGACGATGTAGCTCCGATACCGGTCCGAGACAGGGTCGGACTGCCGGTGGGCCTCGACCCTGCGTCGCCGCTGCTGAAGCGCTGCCGCGGTGGTGCCGGTCTCCTTGATGCCCTGGGTGACCCACCACCGCAGCGTTTCGACGGGCGCGAGCAGCAACGCCATCACCAGGGCCAGGCCGAGGGTGATCAGGAGCGGCGAGATCATGTCGGGTTGCCTTCCGACTCAGCGACCAACGCGAGGAGGAAGGAGGTGTCGAGATGCAGCGGCCGGCCGGTGGCTGCACGCCAAATCCTGTCGCGCGCCCCGGCCAGCAGCGGCCCCAGGAGGTTGCCGATGAGCAGCATCCCGAGCCATGCGATCAGCACGAGCGTCGCCGAGGCCCATGGACCGGTTCCGAACGTTGCCCACACCACCGCCCAGAGCACGAGCATGCCCCATATCGAGAGCAACCGGTTGATGGCAGGTCCCAGCAGCGGGATCGCGGTCAGGAACTGGAAGACGTGGGGTGCCGAGGACAGGATGACCACCTTGAAGATCTGCCAGGCGGTCCACGGCTCGGTGAAGGCGACACTGGCAAGACCCCAGAGCAGCAGACCCTCCAGCAGGTGGGAGCCGAGGATGCCCGCGATCGCGACAGCGACGCTGAAGCCCAGCGCCCACCGGCGGACCTGATTGACGAAGAGGACCACGGCTTGGCCGATCATCGTCGCGATGGCAGCGAGGACGGCGATGACGATCACCGTGAACCACGTCGTCGATGGATCGAGGACGCGCGCCACATCGGGATCCAGTCGCAGCGCCGCCAGCCAGAGTTCCCAGCTCTGCCCCAGTTGGCCGGCCAAGCGCAGAATCGTGTCCACGGTTGTCCTCGATTCTGCAACGTGCGGTCTCACCTGACACTCTAGATCCAGACCGAGTGCAGGCGAGGAGTTGGGAAATCGTGCAGTCGTCCTTCTGGACGGATCCGGACCGGGACTTTGAAGATCCCATCGGCAGGCGCAGACGGATCGTCTTCACCCTCGTGGCGACCGCTCTCGTGGGCTTCCTGATGTCGGGCGTCTGGGGCCCGGGAATTGCCCTCGGACAGGGGCAGCGCGGAGATGGCGTGCTCGGGGAGCGGGTTCTCGATCACCTGCGATCCAGCGGGGGCTACGACACGATGAGTGTCGTGGAGATCGACCGGGCGGGGTCTCGCGAGGTCCGCCTGGGCCCCGATCCGGGCCGGCATTGGGAGTTCGGGTCGATCACCAAGACGTTCACCGGTCATGTCCTGGCGGATGCCGTCGAGAGGGGCGAGGTGAACCTCGACGATCGGCTGGCACTGCACCTCCCCGAGTTGGCGGCCGCAGAGGTCGGGGACGTCACTCTCGGGGAGCTCGCCAGCCATCGGGCCGGAGTGCCCCGCCTGCTGCCCAGCGAGCAGCGACGCGCACCCCTTGCCGCCCTCACCCTCCGGGACCCCTATCGGGCGACCACGGAGGAAGTCATCGAGGAATCCCGCGCGCTGCAGCTCTCGGGCAGGGGCGACTATGCCTATTCGAACCTCGGGGCGGAGCTTCTGGGCCACGCCCTCGCACGGGCAACCGGATTCCAGGACTGGACGGCGATGGTCCGGGCGCGGCTCCTCGAGCCACTCGGGATGCAGGACGTGGTGTTCGCCGCAGACCCCGGATCGGTGCCCGATGATCGCGTACGCGCGCACCAGACCAACGGACGCACACCCCAGCCGTGGGCGGCCGAGGGCGCGCTGCCCGCGGGGGTGAGCACGTGGATCACCGAGGCGGACGCAACTCGATTCGCGACGGCACTGCTGGACGGCTCCGCCCCCGGCATGAAAGCGCTCGAGCCCACCGCTGAGGTCGGTGGCGAGGGCCGGATCGGTCTGTTCTGGCACCTCAGCCCCGGGCCCGAGGACCAGACCTTCACCTGGCACAACGGCGGCACCTTCGGCGGCTCCAGCATCCTCCTGCTCGACAGGGACGCCCACAAGGCCGTGCTTGTGCTCAACAACAGTGCGACGTCGGTCGATCGGCTCGGTGCGGGCTTGATCGCTGAGGACAGCACGCCACAGCCGCTTCCCGGAATCCTCGAGATCGTGGCGTTCCTGGTTGTCGCGCTCGGCGCCTGGTGGATCACCCGGCGAGCTCGGGCCGCTACTCGACGGATCGAGTTGGTGGTCGCCGGCATCGATCTGCTCACCATCGCCCTGTTCACTGCCATGATCGGCGCGTGGTTCGTGATCCCCGGTTGGTTGCACGGCGTCGCTGTCGGGCTGGGCGCCGGTGGGTTGTTGTTGAGCATCCGTGGCGCAGAATCGCTGCCCTGGTGGGGGCCCCGCCCGCAGACCGACAAGATCCAGCTGTCGATCAGTGTTGTTCTCCTGTTGGTGGTCATAGGATTGCGGGTGGTGTGAGCCAGCGGCCGTCTCAGGCATAATGAGCCCGCCAGATTCTGCTGTCCTTCGGCTGCGATGCCAACAGGACCTGATTCGTAACAATCCCAAGATTCCGTGAGGTAGTGCCTGCATGCCCGAGTTCGTGTACACGATGCACAACGTCCGCAAGACGGCCGGGGAGAAACTCATCCTCGACAACGTGACGCTGTCGTTCTTCGAGGGCGCCAAGATCGGTGTCGTCGGCCCCAACGGCGCCGGCAAATCGACCCTGCTCAAGGTGATGGCCGGCATTGAGCAGCCCGGCAACGGTGAGGCCCAGCTCGCCAAGGGCAAGTCCGTCGGCATCCTGCTCCAGGAGCCGCCCCTCACCGAGGGCAAGACCGTCATGGAGAACATCGAGGAAGCGGTCGGCGAGATCAAGCAGAAGCTCGACCGGTTCAACGAGATCGGCGAGCTGATGGCCGAGCCGGACGCGGACTTCGACGCCCTGATGGAGGAGATGGGCGATCTCCAGACGGACCTGGACCATGCGAACGCGTGGGACATCGACTCCCAGCTGCAACAGGCGATGGACGCCCTGCGCTGCCCCCCGCCGGACACGATCGTCGACATCCTCTCCGGAGGTGAGCGCCGCCGGGTCGCCTTGTGCAAGCTGCTGCTCCAGCAGCCAGACCTGCTGCTCCTCGACGAGCCCACCAACCACTTGGACGCGGAGAGCGTGAACTGGCTGGAGGGCCACCTCAAGACCTACCCGGGCGCCGTCCTTGCCGTCACCCACGATCGCTACTTCCTCGACAACGTGGCGGAGTGGATCTGTGAGATCGACCGCGGTCGCCTGCACCCCTATGAGGGCAACTATTCGACCTATCTCGAGACGAAGCGGGCCCGCCTGCAGATCGAGGGGCAGAAGGACGCCAAGCGCGCCAAGATCCTCGAAAAGGAGCTCGAATGGGTACGCTCCAGCCCCAAGGCCCGCCAGGCCAAGAACAAGGCCCGACTCGCTCGTTATGAGGAGATGGCGGCCGAGGCCGAGCGCAATCGCAAGATCGACACTTCCGAGATCAACATCCCACCCGGCCCCCGCTTGGGCACGGACGTGCTCGAAGTCAAGAACCTCACCAAGGCGTTCGGTGACCGCGTGCTGATCGACGATCTGTCGTTCACCCTCCCGCGTTCCGGCATCGTCGGCATCATCGGCCCGAACGGCGTCGGCAAGTCCACGCTGTTCAAGATGATCGTGGGCGAGGAGGAACCGACCAGCGGTGAGCTCAAGCTGGGCAAGACCGTGTCGATCTCCTATGTCGACCAGGGCCGGGGCGGTTTGGATCCCAACAAGAACGTCTGGGAGGTCGTCTCCGACGGACTGGACTTCATCAAGGTCGCCAACTTCGAGATGGCCTCCCGCGCCTATGTCGCCTCGTTCGGCTTCAAGGGCCCGGACCAGCAGAAGCCGACCGGTGTCCTCTCCGGCGGTGAGCGCAACCGGCTGAACCTGGCGCTGACGCTCAAGATGGGCGGCAACCTGCTGCTCCTCGATGAGCCCACCAACGACCTCGACGTCGAAACCCTGCAGTCCCTCGAGGACGCGCTGCTCGAGTTCCCCGGCTGTGCCGTCGTGATTTCCCACGACCGCTGGTTCCTCGACCGCGTCGCCACCCACATCCTGGCCTGGGAGGGCGACGAGGAGAACGAAGCGCAGTGGTTCTGGTTCGAGGGCAACTTCGCCGACTATGAGGACAACAAGGTCAAGCGGCTCGGGCCTGAGGCTGCTCGCCCGCACGCCAGCACCCACCGTCGTCTGAAGCGCGACTGAATCATCCCCCGCGCGGCCGCACGGCTGACCGAGGCAGAGGCCCCCGCCTGTGCGGGGGCTTCTGCGTCCCGGACGAGGCGGCGTCCCCAAGCTCAAGTCGCGGTTTCCGGGGGGTCAGCGGGCGGCGACGGCCTCGATCTCGACGAGGAGCCCGTCCATGGAGAGCCGGTCAATGCCGACCAGGGTCACAGCGGGTGGCTGCTCGGCGTCGAAATACTCGGCGCGGATGTCGCGGATCATGGCGGTCTGGCCGGGGTCGAGGTCGACGATATAGACGTTGACCTTCACCAGATCCGCCATCGTGGCACCCTGCGCCGCGAGCGCGATGCCGAGGTTGTCCAGGGTTCCCCGGACCTGGGCAGCCAGGTCACCGGGGTTGCGTACCCGTCCTGCCGCGTCACAGTCGATCTGCCCGGAGACGAAGACCCACTGCTGTGCCGCGGTGACCCTGACCGTCTGGCTGAAGGCCTTTCCCACGAAAAGGTCGGGCGGATTGACGACGTTGCGCTCCATGGCGGCTCCCTCGATCAGTGATTGCCTGTGAGCAACTGTGCCAGAGTGACCGCCTTGCGTCCCTCGAGCTGCTCGACCTGCAGGCGGCAGGAGAACCCGTCCGCCAGCACGATCGCGTCCGGACCCGCAGCGCGGATCGCCGGCAGCAGGTCGTTCTCGGCGACTGCCACGGAGATGTCGTAGTGGCCGTCCTCCACGCCGAAGTTTCCGGCCAGACCGCAGCATCCGCCGACGGTCGTGACCTTGGCTCCGGTCCGTTCGAGCAGTGCGGAGTCGGTGGCCCAGCCGAGCACGGACGCATGATGGCAGTGCGGCTGCGCAACCACGGTGATCCCGGACAGGTCCGGGGCTTCCCACTCGGGGGTCTCGGTCAGCAGTTCGGCGATAGTCCTGATCCCCTTGGCGACCTCGGGCACCCGATCGTCGTCCGGCAGGAGCTCGAGGGCATCGGAGCGCCACACCGCCGTGCAGGACGGTTCGACGCCGACGATCGGGACACCCGCCTGCACAATCGGGTGCAGCACGTTCAGCGCGTTCCTGAGTTGGCGCCGCGCGCCATCGCGCTGTCCGGTGGAGATCCAGGTGAGGCCACAACAGGCCTTCTCCTTGATGAAGCGCGGGGCGTACCCAGCATCCACCAGCACCTGCATCAACGGTTTGATGCCGTCGAACTCGAAGCAGTCCGAGAACGAGTCGAGCCAGATCGCGACCGGCTTGCCCTGCACGACGGGCACCTGTGCGCGCTTCTTGTTGGACCCGGTCGAGAACAGCGGCATTCCCCGCCGCACGTCGACACCGGCGATCCGCTTGATCAGCGAGCCCAGGCCCGGCACCTTGAAGACGAGGTTGACCAGCGGACCGAGGCGCAGCGCGGAGAGCAGGCGCCCCCAGCGGGGCAGCCAGCCGAGCGCGTAGTGGTTCATCGGGCGCAGCTTGCCGGCGTACCGCTCATTCGTCGCAATCGACTTGTACGCCGCCATGTCGACGCCGGTCGGGCAGTCCCGGGCACAGCCCTTGCAGGACAGGCAGAAGTCGAGCGCCTCGGCGAGCTCCGGGGAATTCCATCCGGTGATCAGCTCGCCGTTCACGAGCTCCTGCAGGACCCGGGACCGGCCGCGGGTCGAGTCCTTCTCGTCGCCGGTGGCGCGATAGCTGGGACACATCACCTGGCCGGAGGCGCCCTCGTCCGAGACACACTTGCCCACGCCGGAGCAGCGGTGGACGTGTTCGACGAACTCGGGATGGGTACGCCGCAGCGGGGCCTTGCGGATCGCCGGCACGCGCAGCTCGGCCTCGACCGGCCGGGGATCGACGAGTACGCCCGGGTTGAGGTGGTTGTCCGGGTCGAATAGCGCCTTCACCTTGCCCATGAGGGCGATGGCCTCGGCGGAATACATGCGCGGCAGCAGCGCCGAGCGTGCCCGGCCGTCGCCGTGCTCACCCGAGATCGAGCCCCCATAGCTCGCCACCAGATCGGCCGCCTCCTCGACGAACGTGCGGTAGGCGTTCGGCCCGTCCTCGTCGCTGAGCGGGAAGTCGATCCGGCAGTGCACGCAGCCGTCGCCGAAGTGGCCGTAGGGGAGCCCCCGGACACCGTGCTTGGTCATCAGCGCGTCGAAGTCACGCAGATAGGCACCGAGCTTCTCCGGCGGGACCGCGGCGTCCTCCCAGCCCGCGTACGCCGGCCGGTCCAGGCTCACGCCCGCGAGACCGGCACCGTCCGCGCGGATCTTCCACAGCGCCGCGACCTCGACCGGATCGGTGACGATCCAGCCGTCCACGTGGGCGGTGGCCTCCAGCAGCGCTCCGGCGCGCTGGGCGAGCGTTGCCTCGTCATAGTCCACGAGCTCCACGAAGACCCAGCCCTCGCCGGCGGGCAGTCGCGGCACGGACTCGGCACCGTGGCGCCGGGCCACGACATCGACGATCCGCTTGTCGAGACCCTCGGCGGCGGTCGGCTTGTGGCGCAGGATCGCGGGGGAGTCGTCGGCGGCATCGGCCATCGTCGGATAGCCGAGCGCGATCATCGTCTTGAAGGGGGCGTCGGCAACCAGCCGCACCTCGGCCTCAAGGATCACCGCGAGTGTGCCCTCGGTGCCGGCGAGGAACTTCGCGACGTCGAACCCGTTCTCGGGCAGCAGGTGCTCCATCGAATAGCCCGACACCTGGCGACCGAACAGGCCGAACTCGGTGCGGATCAGGGCGAGGTTGGCCTGCACCAGATCGTGGAGCTTGGTGAGCGTGGGGGAATCGGGAGCCGGCTGCCCGGAGGTCACCGTCAGCCGCTCGCCGTTGCCGAGCAGCACGTCCAGGGCAACCACGTTGTCCGCCGCCCGCCCATAACCCAGGGCACGCGGACCGCAGGCGTTGTTGCCGATCATCCCGCCGATCGTGCACCGGTTCGCCGTGGAGGGGTCCGGGCCGTAGCGCAGTTGATGCGGGGCCGCGGCCTTCTGCAGGTCGGACTGCACGACGCCGGGCTGCACTCGCGCGGTCTTCTTGTCGGTGTCGATCTCCAGCACGTTGTGGAGATGACGGCGGATGTCCACCACCACGCCCGGGCCGACGGCATTTCCGGCGCACGACGTGCCGGCACCGCGGCTGGTGATCGGCGTACCGGTCCTGAATCCGGCCCGCACCACTTCCTCGAGCTCCTCAACAGACTCAGGAAACGCCACTGCTTCCGGGACGACGCGATAGAGACTCGCATCGGTCGAATAGAGGGCGCGGGTGAGGGTGGAGGAGTCGAGCTGGACTGTCATGCGGCCAGTCTGCCACCGACTCATGCGGGGTCAGGGTGGGTTCCAGCAGGCTTGGCAGGGGCCGCAGGTGACGGCCGGGGTCCGCTGTCAGAGGCCGTGTGCGGTGGCAAAAACCCGGGCCAGACCCAACAAACCACGCAGATTCGGGGTAGCGATCCCGAGGGCCGACCCCAGCGCAACCACCGAACCGAGAATCGCATCGAGCTCGAGCGGGCGGCTGGCTTCGGCGTCCTGGAGCATCGAGGACTTGATCGGACCCATCTGTCGGGTGAGGTCGATGCGCTCGGTGGGCGACTGCGCAACCGGCAGACCGAGGGCGGTTCCCACGTCGTTGGCCTCGTGCATACAGGACTCGATGAACTCGACGGCGAGTGGGTCAGCCACTATCAGATCGGCGGTGGCGCCGGTGATCGCGGAGATGGGGTTGAACGTCATGTTTCCCCAGAGCTTGAACCAGACGGCGCGATGGATGACATCGCTGGTGTCCACGTCCAGCCCGGTCACCGCCAAGTCCCTGGCCACGGCGGCCAGAGCGTCGGCGTGGGTGCCGCTCGGGTCACCGACGATGATGCGATTGCCGGCACCCAACCGGACGGTCCCCGGTCGCGGGACGGTCGCGTTGAAATGCACCACCGCAGGAATGACGCGGGACGGAGGCAGCGAGGCGGAGATCGTCCCGCCCGGGTCGACCTCGGGAAGGTGCAGCCCTGTCAGCGGGCTTGGAAGGTGGTGGGTGAACCACCAGGGGACACCGTTCATCATCGGGACAATGACGGTGTCCGGACCGAGGAGAGAAGCGACGAGCGGGGCCGCTGCCGGGAGGGCAGTGGCCTTGACCGCCAGCAGGACGCAATCGACGGGACCAACCTCGCTGACCGAATCCACGACAGGAATCCGGACGACCGTGTCCGCACTGCTTCCCTCCAGCCGCAGGCCATGGCGGCGTACCGAAGCGAACGTGTCCCCCCGGGCAACCGCGCAGACGTCCAATCCGGCGGCGGCGAGCCGCCCGCCGATATAGCCCCCGACGGCTCCCAGACCGAAAACGCAATACCGCATGCTCGTCCTTCCTGGGGTTGGTGGAGCCACCCCTCGAACCGTGGGTCAACTTGAACAGGAGCAGCGCATCGCCTTCGACTATCCCGCCGAGTCGAGGAGGACGACTTCGACGGTACCGGTACCGAGGATTTCGCGGACGGCAACTGACGCGCGGATGGTGACGTCGGGCTCAGTCGGCCAGGAGCACCGCGTCGAACGCCCGCCCGAGCGCGCGGAAGTCTTCCGGATCGACGGCCTCGACGAAGGCGGTACGCACGGACTCGACGTGGCTGGGCGCCGCGTCCTTGAGCAGCTCGAAGCCCTCGTCGGTCAGCCTGGCCCAGACGCCACGACGGTCGTTGGGGCAGGCCTCACGCTCGACGAAGCCGGCTTTTTCCATCCGGGCAATCGTGTGGGTGAGCCGGGAACGGGACTGGTGGACTTTGTCCGCCAGGTCCGACATGCGCAGGCGACGGTCCTCGGCCTCCTCGAGGCTCACGAGGATCTCGTATTCTCCGAGGTCGATCCCGAATTGGCGCAGCGCGGCGTCGAGGCGCTCGTTGATGCGAGCCACCCCGAGCAGATAGGTGCGCCAAATCCTCTGCTGTTCCTGGTCGAGCCAGCGCGCCTGAACCCTTTCCGCCATGCCTCCATGATAACAAAGGTTGATGATTCAACTTTGAAAATGGATTAATGTTCGAGAACTGCGGAGCAGTGCAAATCCGCAGTTATGGCTGTGTGGGTAGGATCACAGAACACGGCGACAGCGCGGTCTCCGGAATCTGGCTCTCCGGGCTGCGCAGGGATTAGGGGGGCACCACATGGTCGATTACACCGGCGCGATTGATGAGCGGACCCGGGAGCTGTTGGCCGACAAGGCACGCAATGTGGGCGAGATGCTGGTCAAGCGCGCCGACGCCGACCCGAACCGCGTTGCCTTCAAATATCCGGACGCCAACGAGGACTGGCAGGAGCTGACCTGGGACGCCACCCGGGAGTTCGCCTTCGACCTCGCGGCGGCCATGCTTGCCGTCGGGCTGGGCCCCGAGGACCGGGTCGCCATCGCCGCGGCCACGCGCATCGAGTGGATCCTCGCGGACCTGGCGATCATGTGCGCCGGCGGTGCGACCACCACGATCTATCCGTCCACGCAGTCGGATGACGTCAACTTCATTTTGGCGGACTCCGGTTCACGGATCGCCATCGTCGAGGACCTCGCACAGTTGGAGAAGCTGCAGGAGCATCCGGAGATCGTCGATGGGCTCCTCGCCATCGTGCTGATGGACGGCGACGCGCCCGGTGAGCGGGTGCACAGCTGGGCCGACTTCCGTCAGCTCGGCAAGGAGCACCGAGCCGCACATCCCACCCTGGTCAATGAGGTCATCGAGAGCATCGAGCCGGAGCGGCTCTCCACGCTGATCTATACATCCGGCACGACCGGGCTGCCCAAGGGCGTGCGGCTCGATCACGAGGCCTGGACCTATCAGGGCCGGGCCATCGAGATGATGGACCTGGCGACCCCGGACGACATTCAATATCTCTGGCTCCCGCTGTCCCACGTCTTCGGGAAGTGCCTGCTCTCGATCCAGCTCCAGATCGGCTTCACGACCGCGGTCGATGGGCGCATCGACAAGATTGTGGATGGGCTCGGCATCATCAAACCCACGTTCATGGCCGGGGCACCCCGGATCTTCGAGAAGGTCCGCGCCCGGGTGATGGTCGGCAACGCGGCCGGTCTCAAGAGCAAGATCGCGCGCTGGGCGTTCAGCGTCGGCAAACGCTCCGTTCCCTACCGGCTCGAGGGACGTCCCCTTCCGGGTCCCCTGGGTCTGCAATACCGCATCGCCGACAAGCTGGTGTTCAGCAAGCTCAAGGCCCGGCTTGGCGGCAATCTCCGCTTCATGGTGTCCGGATCGGCCAAACTGTCGAAGCAGGTGCAGGAGTGGTTCTATGCCGCCGGCATCCTCGTGGTCGAGGGCTATGGCATGACCGAGACCTCCGCCGTCATCTGCGTCAACCACCCGTCGGTGCCCAGGCTCGGCACCGTCGGTCCGCCCCTGGCGGGCAGCGAGTTCAAGATCGCCGAGGACGGTGAGTTGCTCGTGCGCGGGCCCGGCGTGACTCGCGGTTATCACAACCTGCCCGAGTTCACGGACGAGACGATCATCGACGGGTGGCTCCACACGGGGGACATCGGCGAACTCGACAACGATGGCTACCTCCGCATCCGGGACCGCAAGAAGGACTTGATGAAGACCTCGGGCGGCAAATATGTCGCTCCCCAGAAGGTCGAGGGCACGCTCGTTGCGTCCTGCCCCTACATCTCCCAGGCCGTCGTCACCGGTGACGGCCGCAAGCACATCTCGGCGCTGCTGGTGCTCGACCCGGATTCCCTCAAGGGCTGGTCGGAACACCACGACGGCGGCAAACTCAAGGGCCTCAACTACGAGGAACTCACGCAGCACGACGAGGTCGAGGTCATGCTGCAACGCTTCGTGGACAACGCGAATTCACGCTTGGAGCGCTGGGAAACCGTCAAAAGGTTCAAAGTGCTCGACCACGAGCTGACCGTTGATGACGGTGCCGTGACGCCGAGCCTGAAGATTCGTCGTTCGCGCGTCGAGGACTCCTACGCGGACCTCATCGACTCGATGTACGACAAGGAAGAGGACTAACACCTTCGTGGCGTACACCTTCGAATGCCCCACGCGCTGGGCGGACATGGACGCGTACCGTCACCTGAACAACGCGAGCTATGTCTCCTTCCTCCAGGAAGCCCGCGTGGACTTCCTGCACTCGGGGGACTTCGCCTACATGCTCGGGGACGAGCCGCTCCCCGGGCAGGACGGCCCGAATCCGAACGCGATTCTCGTGACCGGCCACCAAGTGGAATACGTGCGTGCCGCCGAATACGGGAGCCCCGTCCAGGTCCGACTGGCGGTCGACCGGCTCGGGGCAGCCCGCTTCACGCTGGCCTATGACCTGATCAGCGACGGGCACCTCATCGCGCGGGCGCGCACGGTGCTGTGCCCGTTCGATCTGGAGACCAACAAGATCCGGCGGCTGAGTGCGCGCGAGAAGGAATGGTTCGAGGGGTACGCCGAGCCGGTCGACCCCCTGCCCACGGTCAGCCGGGTCCGCATCGGGAACCACGCCGCTGTCGACTATCCCCTGCAGGTCCGTTGGGGCGACCTCGACTCCTATCGGCACGCCAACAACGTGCACTACTTCACCTATGTCCAGGAGGCGCGTGTCGCGCTCCTGCGGGGACTGGCAGAAGGTCGTCCGGCGGACGGTGAGAGCCCGGGGCAGTGGATGGTGGTGCGGCAGGACATGGAGTACGCCGTGCAGCTCGATTTCCGCAGGGAGCCCTATCTCGTGCGGACCGCGGTGCAACGCCTGGGGGCAACGTCACTGACGCTTGCTGCGGAGATCATCGACCCGCTCACCGGCACGCTCCATGCGTCCTCCCGGACCGTCCTCGTCCACGCGGGCGCGTCCGGAGCCACCCCGCTCCCGGAGTGGTTGCGCTCCGCGGTCGCCCCCTGGCGTTTGGACACCGAGCGCGTCGGGCACTAGCACGCGGCAGGGGCCAATGACTCCACGCACTTGCGGACTCAGACCGAGAGCCACACCGCCTCGTCCTGCTCGACCCGACCCGAGTTCGGGTCACCGGAGTGGACGAGGACCGCGGCATCCTCCGGAATGGGGACGGCGTCCGGACCGAAATTGACGATGCAGCGGAAACCCGGCTCGCGGACGAAGTCCAGCACTTCCGGGCCCGAGTCAAGCCACGTCAATGAGCCGTCCCCGAGGGCCCGGTTGCGCCGACGCTCGGTCAGCGTCGCCCGATAGAGCGCGAGGAAGCTGGTCGGGTCGTTCTCCTGTGCCTCGACCGTGTGCGCGGCCCAACGTTCGGGCATCGGCAGCCATGGTTCACCCCCCGGACCGAACCCGAATGGCGACTCGGTCCCCGACCACGGGATCGGCACCCGACAGCCGTCGCGGCCGTGGACCGTGTGGCCGGAGCGTTCCCACGTCGGGTCCTGCAGCGCGTCCTCGGGCAGGTCTTCGACCTCGTCGAGGCCGAGCTCATCGCCTTGATAAACGTACGCCCCACCCGGCAGCGCCAATTCGAGCAGCGCAGCGGCGCGTGCCCGGCGCCGGCCGAGCTCCAGATCGGTGGGCAGTGCCCGCAGATATTCGTCGTCGTGGCGCCGGGCATCCGGTTCAACACCGTCCGGCCCGTAGGGCATGCCGGTGATCGCCTTGCCATAGCGCGTGGCCACGCGGACGTTGTCGTGGTTCGCCAGCACCCAGGTGCAGGGCGCACCCACCGCCCGATGGCTGCGCAGGCTCAGATCGATGACGTTGCGCTGGGACTCCGCAGTCCACTCGCACAGCAGCGCATCGAAGTTGAACGTCGTGTGCAGCCGCCCCTGGGTGACATAGTTCGTGACCCGGTCGGAGGGCAGATAGGCCTCGGACACGAAAACCCGGGGACCCCGCGCGGACTCGGCGTACTCATCCGCAACCCCACGCCACCGCCGATGGATGGTCTCGAGATCGGGCCGATCCCACAGGGGATTCCCGACATGCTTCGACAGGTTCGACACCCCGTCCGCCACGTTCGGCAACTCCGGGTCCTTGGCCATGGAGTCGGCCACGTCGATGCGGAACCCGTCGATCCCACGGTCGAACCAGAACCGCAGGATGTCATCGAACTCGTCGGCCACGCGCGGGTTCGCCCAGTTCCAGTCGGGCTGGCGGACGTCGAAGAGATGGAGATACCACTGTTCGGGCCGGCCGTCCGCGCCGATCACGCGCTCCCAGGCGGGTCCGCCGAACATCGCCTGCCAGTCGTTGGGTGGCAGTTCGCCGTTGTCGCCGCGACCGTCGCGGAACCAGAACAGGTCGCGCTCGGGCGAGCCCGGCCCGGCTGCCAAGGCCGCCTGGAACCACGGGTGCTCGTCGGAGCAATGGTTGGGGACGAGGTCGATGAGGACGCGCAGGCCGAACTCGTGGGCGCGGGCGATGAACGCATCGGCGTCCGCCAGGGTGCCGAAGTCGGGATGGATGTCGCGGTAGTCGCTGACGTCATAGCCGCCGTCGGCGAGAGGGGAGGGATACCAGGGGGAGACCCACACCGCGTCGACCCCGAGGTCGACCAGATGGGGGAGTCGGTCGATTATCCCGCGCACGTCGCCGGTGCCATCGCCGTTGTGGTCCGCGAAGGACCGGGGATAGATCTGAAAGACGACGGCGCTGCGCCACCAGTCCGGGTTCCGCTCCTGGCTCTTCGCGGGAGAAGTCACAGCGTGAAGCCCTTTCGAGGTTCGGGGGTTTCGATCGTGTTCACCATCACATCGGCTGCGCGGTGGAAATATTCCCACATGACATCGCGGTATTCAGCAGGCAGGCCCAGCTCGTCCAGCGCCACCTTCATATAGCGCAGCCAGATGTCGCGTTCCTTGTGGGTGATGACGAACGGCGCGTGGCGCATCCGCAACCGGGGGTGACCCCGCCGTTCGGAATAGGTCTCCGGCCCACCCCAGTATTGCTCCAGGAACAGCCGCAGTCGCTCCTCCGCCGGGCCGAGGTCCTCCTCGGGATAG
This sequence comes from Propionibacterium sp., assembly GCA_012839035.1. Classification (GTDB taxonomy): domain Bacteria; phylum Actinomycetota; class Actinomycetes; order Propionibacteriales; family Propionibacteriaceae; genus Enemella. The sequence continues at coordinate 41,827 of DUOB01000113.1, read as the reverse complement.
AGCGCGCGGAACTCCTGGTCCTCCGCCACCTGTTCATAGAAGCGGGCGGTGAGTTTCGCGAACGTCGGCGCACCTCCCACTGCGTCGTAGAAGGTCTCGGGTGGCACTGGGCGTTCGGCAGTCACCTTTCGCATGCTAGCCCGGGAGCGGAAGTCCGGCCCGGTGCCCGATCTCGTGTGCCGTTCCGGTGTTGCGTCCGCAGCACCCGACGGGCACACGAGTCCGATCTGTGCCAGGGATTCACCGGAACCGGGTGCGGATCAGTTCGCGTACCTCGACGGCGCTCGAACAAGCCAGGGCGCGCTGGGCCAGATCGGTGAGCTCGGTGAGCGTGGAGGTGCGAAGCCGTGCCTTGACCATCGGCACGGCCGGGGCGCCGGGGGTGAGCTCCCGCACCCCGAGACCGACCAGGAGCGCCGCGATGTCCGGATCGGTGTTGGCGTCCCCACACACCGCGACGAGGGTTTCCTGTCGGGACTCATCGGCCACGAGCCGGATCAGCCGCAGCACCGCGGGGTCCAAGGGGTCCGCCAGCACGTGCAGTGCAGCGTTGCCGCGCTCTGCCGCGGTCGTGTACTGCGTCAGGTCATTCGTCCCGATGCTCACGAAATCCAATCGCTGGGTCATCAGCCTCGCCCGCAGAGCGGCTGCCGGGACCTCGACCATCATCCCGATCTGCAGATCGTCGGGGCGTCCGACGCGCTCCACCACCTCGTCGACGAGACCGAGGGCCCAGTCGATCTCCTCAACCGTGGTCACCATCGGGAACATGAGGCTCAGCGGTGTGTGTCGCCCGGCACGGCACACGGCCTCGATCTGGTCGATCAGCAACTCGGGGCGGTTGCGGAACACGCGGAGCCCGCGTACCCCCAGGAACGGATTCTCCTCCGCATCCAACGGCAGGAAGGGCACCGTCTTGTCACCCCCGATGTCCCACGTGCGCACGATCATGCGCTTCCCGCCGAAGGTTCGGCCCAGCCGAAGAAACGCCTGTTCCTGTTCCTCGACCGTCGGAGGGTGCGGTGACCCGCCGAACAGGATCTCCGTCCGGATCACCCAACCATCCGCGCCGAGGGAGGCCATCTCCTCGGCGTCGCCCTCCGACAGCACGTTGGCATAGACCTCGATGAGGGTGCCGTCGGCCGTGTACGCCGGCTCCTGCGCGTGCGCCTTCGCCTCGGCCTGCAGCTCTTCCAGATCGCGCAGGATCTGCTCGAACTCGGCGAGCTCGTCCGGGTCGGGATTGATCGTGATCCGCCGGTCACCGCGGGCGACGAACGCGATCGTGTCCCCGCTCTCCACCCCGGAGGCGTCCTCGCCCGCCGCCGGGAAGATCGGAATCCCCCGGGAGCGGGCGATGATCACCCCGTGACCGGTGGCACCGCCACCGATCGTCACGACCCCGAGGACCTGGGAGGGATCCAGGGTGACCGCCATGCCCGGATCCAGCGCCGGCACGACGACGATCCCTGGACGCTCGGTCTCGAACTCGGTGGGCGTGCCCGTCAGGAGCGCCAGCACCCGATGCTCCACGCTGTCCGCGAGTTCCAACTGCCCGGGTGCATCCGGCAGACCCTGGAGCCATGGGCGGTGGCGTTCGACCGCGGCCGTCCAGGCACCCGTCGCGGGCTCGCCTGCGTCGATCAGCCGGTACGCCTCCTCGGTCACCCGGGAGTCCAACAGGAGTTCCCGCTGGGCTCCGAAGATCGCGGCATTCGCCCGGATCGGTTTGGCGGCCAGCTTCCGGAGTTGCTTGTCGGCCTTGGCCAGGGTCTTGTCCAGCCGACGGCGTTCCTTCGCCGGCTCGCCGGGAGCATAGGCATTCAGGTGCAGATCGGGCTTGGCGATGATCGCCGGTCCGATCGCCACACCGAGGCCGGAACCCTGGGTCGATCGGGCACGAGCGGTTGTCTCCATGGGCTTCCCTTCGTCGGCCGCCCGTCGTCTGGCAGCGCTGCCGAGTCCGGGCCCATGGTAGGCGTGCGCACGGCTCATCCGGCACCCCCGGGTCCATGGATGGCGGGCGCCGGAAAGTCAGATGACCTCGAGGGTGGCCAGCGCGGTGACGCCGAGCAGGAGGACCGTCGCTGCCAGACCCACCGGGCGGGGCAGGCTCGCGCCTTCGCTGGGAGGAACGGGGACCAGCGCTGCGCCCAGGGCTGCGGCTGCCCCTGCCGCAGCGGTCCTGGCCGCGGGCACTTGGGTGACCCAGGGTCACAGATCCCGGAACGTCGTGCGTCCGGCCCACAGGGTCAGGCGGACGGGATCCGGCAGGTCGCGCCCGTGGTAGGGGTTGTTCCGCGACTTCGACTCCGTCCGGGCCCGGTCCACGACCTGGCGCCGCTCGGGGTCGACCAGGACGAGGTTGGCAGGGTTTCCGATCTCGAGTCCCTGCCCCTGGTCGGTGAGTCCGGCGATGCGCGCGGGCGCGTACGCCATCCGCTCGGCCACACCGGCCCAATCGAGACGCCCCTCGGCAACCATCGTGTCCATCACGACCGCCAGCGACGCCTCGAGCCCGGTCATCCCGAACGCGGCGTCGGAGAACGCGTGATCCTTGTCGTGCGCGGCGTGCGGCGCGTGGTCGGTGCCCACGCAGTCGATCGTCCCGTCGGCGAGTGCCTCCCGCAGTGCCTCGAGGTGCTCGTCCGGCCGCAAGGGCGGGTTGACCTTGAACGTCGGGTCATAGCCCTCCACAGCCGACGTGGTCAGCAGGAGATGGTGCGGCGTGACCTCGGCGGTGACCCGGATCCCGCGGGCCTTGGCCCAGCGGATCACGTCAACCGATTCTGCCGTCGACACGTGGCACACGTGATAGCGGGATCCCGTCATCTCGGCGAGCTGCACATCGCGGGCGACGATGACCGACTCGGCCACCGCCGGCCAGCCACCGAGGCCGAGCCGGCCGGAGATCTCACCCTCGTGGCAGCAGGCGCCGGGACCGGCGAGCCGCGGGTCCTGCGCATGCTGGGCGACGACACCGTCGAACGCGCGCACATATTCCAGCGCCCGGCGCATCACCAGGGAGTCGTGGACGCACATGCCGTCGTCGGAGAACATGTGTACGCCGGCGCGCGCCATCAGGCCCAGCTCCGCGAGCTCCTCACCACGCAGTCCCTTGGTGACCGCGCCCACCGGGAACACCGCCGCCGAGGCGGTCTCGGCAGCGATCTCCACCATGTTCCGCACCGCCTCCGCGGTATCGGTGACCGGGTTGACGTTCGCCATGGCGAGGACGGCGGTGTACCCGCCACGCGCCGCGGCCCGCGTACCCGACTCGATCGTCTCCGCATCCTCCCGGCCCGGTTCGCGCAGGTGACAGTGGGAATCGACGAGCCCGGGCAGGGCGATGAGTCCGTCGGCGTCGATCCGTTCGACGTCCGCGCCTGCCGAGGCCGGGTCGGCGAACTGTCCGTCGCGGACCAGCAGGTCCACGGGCTCGCCCCCCACCATGCGTGCGCCGGTGATCAACAGGTCCGTCATGAGGTCACTCCCATCTCCGTCGCCCCACCCAGCACGTGATAGAGCACACTCATGCGCACCGCCACACCGGCGGCGACTTGGTCGAGGATCCGCGATGCGGCGGAGTCGGCGACATCGGCCGCCATCTCGAGTCCCCGGTTGACCGGGCCCGGATGCAGGATCGCGGCATCGGGCCGCAGCATGCGCAGACGGTCGTTCGTGAGGCCATAGCCGATCGTGTATTCCCGTGGCGTCGGGAAATAGCCGCCCAGCATCCGCTCGCGCTGCACGCGCAGCATCATGGCGACATCGACGTCGCCGAGCACCGCATCGAGATCGGTCGAAACCTCGGCGGGCCACGTCTCCACACCGGACGGCAACAGCGTCGGGGGAGCGACGAGCACGACCTTGGCGCCCAGCGTCCGCAGCAGCAGGACGTTGCTGCGCACCACCCGCGAGTGGGTGAGGTCCCCGGTGATCGCCACGGTCTTCGACGACCAGTCGTCGTCGAACCCACCCGCCAGGGACCGGAAGTGCCGCCGCATCGACAGGGCGTCCAACAGTGCCTGGGTGGGGTGTTCATGGGTGCCATCGCCGGCGTTCACGACCGAGCCGCGGATCCAGCCGGCGGCCTGGGCCGGTGCACCCGATGCGGAGTGGCGGATGACCATCCCGTCCACGCCCATGGCGTCGATCACCTGGACCGTGTCCCGCAAGGACTCACCCTTGGACACCGACGAGCCCTTGCCGGACACGTTGATCACGTCGGCCGACAGCCACTTGCCCGCAATCTCGAACGACGACCGCGTCCGGGTGGAGTCCTCGAAGAACAGATTCACCACCGTGCGTCCCCGCAGCGTCGGCAACTTCTTGATCGGCCGCCGCTGGACGTCCGACATTTCCTCCCCGAGGTCCAGGATCGAATCGATTTCGGCGCGCGACAGATCCGCTGCCGAGAGCAGGTGTTTCATCGGGTGTTCTTCCGTTCGGAGGCAGGGGCGGCAGGGCGGCTGATCGTCACTTCGCTGCGACCGTCGATCTCCTCGACGGACACCTTGACCCGCTCCGACGCAGAGGTCGGGAGGTTCTTGCCCACGTGATCGGCCCGGATCGGGAGCTCCCGGTGCCCGCGGTCGACCAGCACGGCCAGCCGGACCGCCACGGGACGACCGATGTCCTTGAGCGCATCGAGGGCCGCGGACACAGTCCGGCCGGAGAAGAGGACATCATCAACGAGCACCACGGTCGCGCCGTCGATGCGTTCGGGCAGATGGGTGCGGCCGACGGCGCGGGTGGGGTGTTTGCGGAGATCGTCGCGATACATCGTGATGTCGAGCTGCCCGACGGGGGTGGTGCCCTCCGGCTGATCGGCAGCTTTGTCGATGGCGAGAGCGAGGCGTTCCGCAAGCGGTACCCCGCGGGTCGGGATGCCCAGCAGCAGCAGGCGCTCCGAGCCGTGGTTGGTCTCGATGATCTCGTGCGCCATCCGCGTGATCGCACGGGAAATCTCCCCGGCGTCCAGCACGGCGCGGGCGTGGGGATCGTCTGGTTCGGGTGCCGGGCGCGGTGGGGGAGTGTCGTTGGTCATTCAGGTCTCCTCGGCTGCGGGCGGGCCCAGAAGATCGCTGCGGCGTGGCCGACCGGTGCCATCTGGTCTACGGTTGTGCCCATGAGCGATCTGTTCAGCATGCTAGTCCCATTGGCGGGGGGCAGTTTCCCAGGTTGGCCGGCCGTGGAATCGCCCTCGGTCGTGCAGAGTCTGTTGGTCCTGGTCGGGATTCCCGTGGCGATCATGGTGGTCGTCGGACTGCTGGCGTTGTCCGGGACCCTCATCCGCCGCGGTCGTGGTGCCACTGGCCAGATGAGCGAGCCCCTGTGGCTCGGCCAGACGACGGGCTCCAAGGAAATCGCCACCGAGGCGGCGCACCGATCGCTCACCCAGGGCGGCCAGCCGATCGAGACCACGACTGGAGGCGCAAGTGTCCGCTGGTGATTTCTCTCCTTCCCAGACCGAAGACCTCAAGCGTGCTGTCCGCAAGGCCGAGGAGGACTCGGGTCTGCCCTTCTCCCTGTTCGTCGGTCCCGCCGACGGCAATCCGCGCAAGTTCGCCGAGGGACTGCACTCCAGCCTCGAAGACTCCGAGCGCGCTGTGCTCGTCATGTGCGACCCGGACCGCAAAGTCCTGGAGATCGTCACCGGTCACCTGGCACGCCGGCTGCTGTCCGACGCCGACTGCCAGTTGGCGGCTGTGAGCATGACCTCCAGCTTCGCCGGCGGCGACCTCACGGGTGGTCTCGCCAGCGGTCTGCAGCAGCTCGGCCGGGACGCCAGGTCCCCGCGCATGCTGCACGTGACCGAGGACGACGCCTGACTCGATCCCCTCGATCCCGCTGAGCGTCTGACCCGCTGGGTGGCCGCTCGATCAGACGCCGTCCTGCGCGTCGAAACGGTGCGTCCAGGCATCGGTGTTGAGTCGTGACACATGCCGGTCCACCTCGGGCAGCGCCCGTCCGACGATGTCCGACAGCACCGGCAGCCACGGCCATTCCGCGGCCCAGTGCGCCGCGTCGATCAGCACGGGCGCGCCCGCCCACGCCCGGGCCTCCGTGGCCGGATGGTGCCGCAGATCCGAGGTGACATAAGCGTCCACCCCGGCCGCCCGCGCGGTGTCCAGGTGGGAATCCCCGGCCCCTGCGAGCACGGCGACCCGCCGGACGGGCCGATCGGCAGGACCAGCGAGGCGTACCCCCGTCACCGTCCCCGGCAGCGCATCCGCCACCCGCTGGGCGAACTCCCCGGCACTGAGGGGCGCGTCGAGCTCGCCGATGCGACCGATCCCGTGCGCGGTGTCGGTTGGCGCGAGCTCGAGGATGTGGAAGGCCGGCTCCTCATAGGGGTGGGCGGCTCGCATCGCCGCGACGACCGCGGCTCGCCGTCCGCGGGGGAGCACCAGCTCCACGCGGTCCTCCGGGACGTGCTCGACCTCACCGGTGGTGCCGATGAAGGGATTCGCGCCCTCGAGCGGGCGGAACGAGCCGGTGCCGGTGACGCGGAAGTGACAATGGTCGTACGCTCCCACGCGCCCGGCGCCCGCCGCCGAAACGGCCGCCACCACGGCATCGGTGTGTTCCCGGGGCACGAAGACCACGAGCTGGTCGAGCCGCTCGACCGGCCGGGGATCGAGCTGGGTGAGACCGGACAGCCCCAGCGCCTCAGCGAGGGCGACACAGACTCCGTCCGGGGCCACATCCGCATTGGTGTGGGCGGCATAGCAGGCGATCCCCTGCTGGATCATGTCCAGCAGCATCCGGCCCTTGGGATGGGCCCCGTCGACCCCGTGCACGCCACGCAGCAACAGCGGGTGGTGCGCGACGATCAGGTTCGCTTCGAGGGCGATCGCCTCCGCCACCACCTCCGGGGTGATGTCGATCGTGAACAGCACCGAGGTGACCGGCCAGTCCCCTGATCCGCAGACGAGACCGACCTTGTCCCAGCCCTCGGCTGTGCGCGGCGGGTAGTGCTTCTCGACGAGTCCGACGACATCGGCCACCGTGACGGGCTGATCGGTCATGCATCCTCCTTGGGGATGGTCTCCTCGGGGGTGTTTGCGTGGCGTACGCGGAGTGCGCGGTGGGCATCGTCCCGACACTCGTCGAGAATGCGGCGCACGGATTCCTGGAGCTCGGTGCGGGTGAGCCATTCGTCGAACCGCGCCAGCCACTGGGGATCGGGCAAGGGAAAGAGATGCCGCAGGGCGGCCTGGGCGAAATGCACGCCGTGGTCGCGCCACACCCCTGTCTTGTGTGAGATCCGTTCGGCGAGCTCCAGATAGCGGGGAGCAAAGTCGGCCAGAAGCTCCTCCTGGCCGGGCTGGATGAACTGGAGACAGATCTGACGGTGTGTCTCGTTGGGGATGCCGGGCTCGGCGGTGGCGCGCTGCCAGGCCGCCTCCTTGGCCGCAGCGGTGGGTTGGGCCGCTCGGGCGCCGGCGGCGCGTTCGCTGCCGGTGAGCGTGTTGTCCCGGGCCAGCTCGCGGTCGATGGCTTCGTCTGTGATCACACCGAGGCGTGCCAGTTGGGTGGTCAGGTGCCAGCGGAGATCGGCGTCGATCCGCAGACCCTCGGGGACTTCCTGACCGTCCAGCCAGGCCTGCAGAACGGCAGCTCCGGTCGGGGTGGAGACCCCGCTCGCGAGCGCGCGGGCGAAGGCGAGCTGGTGATCAGTGCCCTCTGCGGCGGACTGCACCAGATGGATATGGCCGGCGCTGAGCGTTGCCCGGGACTCGGCTCTGTGCTCCGGTGCCAGGAAGACCGTCGTGGCCACCTGCGCCTGACCCAGAACGCGAGCGACCGCAGTCTGATCGGATTCTTGAGCGACCCCACGGAGCACCATGTCCACATAGGCTGCGACCGGGAGCTCGGCGTCCCGGCACATGTCCCAGGCCGTGCCCCACAACAGGCTGCGTGTCAGCTCGTTGGGAACGTGGTCGATCGCAGTGCGCATGGTCTCGCGCGAGACCTCGTCCAAGCGGATCTTGGCGAAGGTGAAGTCGTCGTCGTTGAGGAGCACGAGGTCGGGGCGCTCCAGGCCGTCGAGTTCGGGGACGGGCGTACGCTCCCCGCTCACGGTGGTCTCGACCCGCAGCGTCCTCTGCAGGCCGTGCTCGTCCGCTCCGTAGAGGCCGATCGCCAACCGGTGAGCACGCAGCGTCGGGTGGCCCGGGGGAGCGGTCTGGCGTACGGAGAAATTCCTCAGACGCCCGTCCCTGTCGATCTCGAACTCGGGGGTGAGCGTGTTCACGCCCGCTGTCTCCAGCCACTGACCGGACCAGTCCGACAGATCCCGCCCCGAGGCCTCCTGGAGAACGTGCAGGAGATCGGCGAGTTCGGTATTGCCCCAGGCATGCTCGGCGAAGTAGCGGCGGGCCCCGGCAAGGAAAGCGTCCTGGCCGACGAAGGCCACCAGTTGGCGGAGTGCGGATGCGCCCTTGGCATAGGTGATGCCATCAAAATGGAGTTCCACGGCCTCCAGATCCACCATGTCGGCCGCGATCGGGTGGGTGGACGGCAGTTGGTCGGCACGATAGGCCCAGGTCTTGCGGGCGTTGTTGAACGCCGCCCAGGCATGGTCGGGGTCCTCGTCGATCTGCGACTGGGCGAAGTGGGACGCCCACTCGGCGAACGACTCCTTGAGCCACAGGTCGTCCCACCAGCGCATCGTCACGAGGTTGCCGAACCACATGTGCGCCAACTCGTGGAGGATCGTGTTGTCCCGGTTCTCGAACTGGGCCTGCGTGGCCCGGGACCGGAAGATCAGATCGTCCCGGAACGTGACCAGACCGGCATTCTCCATGGCGCCGGCGTTGTATTCCGGCACGAACGCCTGATCATAGGAAGCGAACGGGAATGGCGTGCCGAAATGCTCCTCGAAGACGTCGAAGCCCGCCTGGGTGATCGCCATGATCCGGTCGGTGTCCAGATGGTTCGCGAGGGATGCGCGGCACAGCACCGACGCCGGGATGCGGCCGGCCGCGCCGGTGATCTCGGTGGGTACGCGGTGATAGTGCCCCGCGACGATGGCGGTCAGATAGGTCGGCAGAGGCTGGGTGGGCGCGAAATCCCAGCGTGCGAAGTCGTCATCGATCCGGGCGGGCTCGGCATCGGCGGAGTTGCTCAGCACCAACCAGTCATGGGGTGCGATGACGCTGATCGTGAAGCGTGCCTTGAGATCGGGCTGTTCGAAACAGGCAAAGACGCGGCGGGCGTCGGCGGGTTCGAACTGTGTATAGAGGTAGACCCGGTCGTCCACGTCCACAAATCGGTGCATGCCCTGACCGCTGCGGCTGAACCGGTGCAGTGCCGTCACCTCGAGCTCGTGGGTGCCGTCGGTCAGCTCGACCGGCAAGCGCGCCCCGTCGAACTGTGCCGCGTCGACAGGCACCCCGTCGAGCGTCGCGTCCAGGATGGTGTCCGCGATGACGTCGACGCACGTCACTCCGGCCGACGAGGCGAACCCGATCCGTGACGTGGTGACGAATGTGTCCGCAGGCGCGGGAAGGGGCTGTCCGTCGGGGTCGCGCCCGCTGAGGGCCACCAGGACCTCATAGGTCACAGCGGTGATCAGGTGCGCGCGGGCGGCAGCAGCCGCGCGGGTGAGGTTGGCTGGATCCACAACAAGTCTCCTGGGGGTTCGTCGCCGTTGGCGACACGGCCATCCGAGCCTAGCTGCCGAGGATCATCTCCGACCTTCCGGTTGGCGGGTTCCCGCCGCCCTCTGGTTAGGCTGGTCACATGACTGCTTCCACACAGCCGATCAAGGTCGATTTCTGGTTCGACCCCTTGTGCCCCTGGGCCTGGATGACGTCCCGCTGGATGACCGAGGTGGAGAAGGTCCGCGACGTGGATCTCACCTTCCACGTGATGAGCCTGTCGGTGCTGAACGACGGCCGGGACGATCTGGATCCCGATTATCGGGCGCTCATGGACAAATCGTGGGCACCGGTCCGCGTGGCACTCGCCGTGGATGAGCAACACGGCAAGGAGAAGCTGGCCGAGTTCTACACGGCCATCGGGACGCGCGTCCATCCCGGTGGGGAGGACGTCACCGAACGCGCCACGATCGAAGGCGCGCTGGCTGACGTGGGCCTGCCTGCGGAACTCATTGAGGCCGGGGACACCGACGCCAACGACGAGGCGCTGCGCCGTTCCCACCACGCGGGCATGGACGCTGTCGGCGACGAGGTCGGCACGCCGGTGATCCACATCAACGGAATGGCCCTGTTCGGCCCCGTGATTTCGCCGGCACCCAAGGGTGAACAGGCCGGGCGCCTGTTCGATGGTTTCGCGCTGCTGACGGAATATGAGGGCTTCTTCGAGGCCAAGCGCACCCGGACGGTCGGTCCGATCTTCGACTGACGTCTGAAGGCCGGCAGTCGGCACCGATGGTCCGGGGCTGGCGTCAGCCCCTTCTGCGACGTCTTTTCGGTCGGTGCTCGAGACGGGCGAGCAACCGATCCGCGGATCGCTCGGCCTCGGCCAGGTCCTCGGCACTCGGGCGCGAGACCTCCCGGGCACGCAGGGCGCGAGCGACGTTCACCAAACCCGAAACGCCGTCGCGGCCGAACTCCCGATGGTGGTGGGTGGGTTCGGGTGTGCGCATGGCGTCAGGATAGTCGCGCTGCGGGATGGGGCGCCGGGGATAGTGTCGGACATCCCGGAAGGAGGAGCCCGGTGCCCGAGGGACACACACTGCATCGACTCGCGTTGGATCTGGGGGCTGCGTTCGCCGGGACCAGACCCGCGGTGAGCTCGCCCCAGGGCCGGATGGCGGCCGCCGCCGAATTGTTGGACGGCACTGAACTGATCGCGACCTCCGCCTACGGCAAACATCTGTTCCTGGACTTCGAGGCGGAGCGGGTCGTGCATATTCATCTCGGTCTCATCGGGACGTTCCGGATCGGTCCGTTCCGTCCGCCGGTGGGCCAGGTGCGGCTGCGGCTCGCGAATGACGAGATCGCTGCCGACCTGAGAGGTCCGCAGTTGTGTGCGCTGCGTACGCCGGCCGAGGTCACTGCCCAGATCGCCAGGCTCGGCCCCGACCCGCTGCGCGCGGACGCCGATCCGGATCGGGCGTGGCACAGGATCCATCGCTCCGGCAAGCCGATCGCGGCGCTGCTCATGGATCAGTCGGTGCTCGCCGGCGTCGGCAACGTCTATCGCGCCGAGGTGCTGTTCCGGAATCGGCTCGATCCCATGACTCCCGGCAACCGGTTCCGTGCGGCGTCCTGGCAGGCGATCTGGGACGACCTGGTGGAACTCATGCCGATCGGCGTCCGCGACGACCGCATTGACACGGTTCGCCCCGAGCACAGTCCCGAGGCGATGGGTCGCCCCGAGCGCGTCGACGATCACGGCGGTGAGGTCTATGTCTATCGCCGCCACGACCAGCCCTGCCTGGTGTGCGGCTCCCGCATCCGGACAGCCGTGCTCGAGGGCCGCAACCTCTTCTGGTGCGGCCGTTGCCAGAGGCGACGATGACCACCCACGAACATGTCCTCAGCTGGTGGGGCGACACCGCCGGGTCGGCCGGCGTACAGATCACGGTCGGCCCCGATGGCGCGCTCACGGGACTGCTGTTGGGTGGTTCCGAACGCCTGGCCGGCGCGTTCGGTGTCCGCGGGATCGGTGCGGAGGCGTACGTGCCCGACGACGTGCGGATCGAAGCCGACGAGATCGAGACCGCCGGGACCTGCGCGGGAGTCGCGGTCCGGGTGCGGCACAGCTTCGACACGGTGTGGCGGGTCCGGATCAGCCTCACCAATACGGGCGAGGCACCCGTGCGGATCGGTCGGCTTCTGCTCGACGTCGCTCCCGGATCGGACGGGCTGCTGGAAGTGTTCGGGGCCGGTGCGGTCGCGTACCTCACCTTCCACTCTCTCTCCGCCGCCCGTTGTCTCTCGCTCAGGTTGATCCGCGGCGATCTCGTGACCGGACCGGACGGGCTGGGTACGCCGGAGCTCGAGTTGGCGCCCGGCGGGCGTTATCAGGTGGTGCTGTCGGGGGACTGGTACGCCGGCACCGACGCGGTGCGGCAGCGATTGCCGCTGTGGTTTCCGGACTCGCTGGACCACGTGGCAGCTGATCGGGTCGACCCGCTGATCGAGCACCCGGACGTCGCGGTGACCGTCCGCGACACCGAGGCCCCCGATCTGGCGTTGCTTGACGTGGCGGAACCCCGGGGTGTGGCGCGGCTCCCGGTCTCCTATGTCGATGAGGACCTCAGCTATGGGCGGATCGCCAGGGAACTGGTGACCCGCGGTGAACTCGCTTCGGCGGCGGAGGGGCTGGTCGTGATGCGCGCGGTGGCCGACCACCAGGTGAGTCATGACGAAGCAGGCGGCCTCATCGAGGCCTATCTGGATCGGCCGGGAGATGCTCCGAATCCGCTGCGGGTGATTCTCCTGCTGCGGGCCCGGGACCTGCTCGGACCGGAGCTCATCGCTCGTGCGGCCACCGAGTTGGCCGCCCTCCCGCCCGGTCCCGGCGTCCTGCTGGCAGGGCTGCACCTGGCCACAGCCGACGGGGCCGTGGTCGACGGCACCCTGGAGGATCTCGCCGGGCGTCTGGTCGGCCTGCTGACCGACCCCACGACGGACCCTGTCACGCTCGCTGAACTCCAATTGCTGTATGCAGGGGGGCCAGCGGAGCTGGCCGAACGGCTGGCTCGTGCACGGCAGGAGGTGGAGCTGCTGTGCACGACGGAACCGGGTGAACTCTGGCCGCCCCGGCCTGATGCCGAGACTGCGCGGGCGCTCGCCGTGCGCGCCCTGTTGCCGAACCCGCAAGCTGAGCCGCCGGCAGCGCACCGGCGCGTACGCAGACTGATCGCTCGGGCACTGACACAACCGGACACGATGGACACCCTGGCCTGGCTCACGCTGGCTGCTCTCGGCTGACGCCCACAAAAACAACTGAGCCGCGACACCATGTAAACGATGTCGCGACTCAGGACAGTGGAGCGGATGACGGGAATCGAACCCGCGTAGCCAGTTTGGAAGACTGGGGCTCTACCATTGAGCTACATCCGCGTGCGCAGGCAAGCATAGCGGATGTCCCCTTTGCGGGCCTTCGTGAGCACTAGGCTGGCTGAAAAATCACCCCAAGAAAGTGTCGCCATGTTCAAGAATCGTGCGGCTTTGGCAGTCCTCGGAGTGCTGGTCGCTGTCATCCTGATCGTCGGAGCGGTCCTGCTGCTGAGGCCCCAGGAAGAGACGTCCGTTGATGCCCTTCCTCCTGCAGACACTGCGGCGCCCGTCGAGACCGGCGCCGCGCCCGACGGCCTTCCCGCGGAGTCGCCTGCGAACGATTCCTGCACCAATTTCACCGGCTATATGGACGCTCCCGCTCGTTTCGAGGTCGAGCGGATGGGTGTGGACTCGCCGATGATCGTCGTGGGCAAGGATGCCGACGGCAACCCTGGGTCCCCGCCGCTGAACGCGCCCTATACGACGGCTTGGTATACGGGGAGCCCGGAGCCTGGAACCACCCAGGGCAACGTGATCCTATCGATTCACACCTATTCCCAGGGGCAGGCGCTCGGCAACGACCTCTATGGCAAGCAAGGTCTGCAAGAGGGGACAGGCGGGCTGGAAGAGGGAGATCTGATCAAGATCTCCGACGCGAACGGCAACGAGGTCTGTTATCGCTACACGGGTCTGACCAAGGTGTGGGTGGACACCTATGACCCGGCATCCGGGGTGTTCTTCAACCCTGACGGCCCGCCGCAGCTCGCGATCATGATCTGCTGGGACTATGTCCCTGCCACGAAAGACTGGGATTCACGCATTATTTTCTATGCCGAGCTGATCCCCGAGGGGCAGACAGTCTGATCAGGTGTCCGCTGTCTGATTTCCGTGTTCGGAGTGGCTTGGGATGGGAGTTGGTGGTTAGACTCGCCATCGCCCATCCGGGCAACGGGGCGTAGCGTAGTGGCTAGCGCGCCTGCTTTGGGAGCAGGAGACCGCAGGTTCGAGTCCTGTCGCCCCGACGTTTCAACGACGTTCATTTCAGGAGACGACCTTGCCAAGCACCGTTGAGAAGCTGAGCCCGACCCGGGTCAAGATCACCGTGGAGGTGCCATTCGCCGAGCTGAAGCCAGCGCTGGACAAGGCCTATCGCGAAATCGCCTCACAGGTGAACATCCCCGGCTTCCGGGCCGGCAAGGTGCCGCCGCTGGTGATCGATCAGCGGTTCGGCCGGGGCATGGTGATCAACGAGGCGTTCAACAAGTCGCTGCCCGACCTCTACGGCAAGGCCGTCCAGGAGAGCGGTGTCGTTCCGCTGGGAGAGCCCGAGATCGACATCACCAAACTCGAGGACAACGACCTCATCGAGTTCACCGCCGAGGTGGATGTGCGTCCCGAGTTCGAGGTCCCGGACTTCGAGGGCATCTCCGTGCAGGTCGACAACGTCGAGGCGGACGAGGCGCGCGTCGAGGAACAGATCGACCTGCTGCGTCAGCGCTTCTCCACCCTGGCCGAGGTCGAGCGTGCGGCCGAGGACGGCGACGTCGTGACCATCGACCTCGTGGGTGCCAAGAACGGTGAGGAGCTCGCCGAGGCGACTGCGGAGGGCGTGCAATACAAGATCGGTTCCGGCGGCATGCTGGACGGCCTCGACGACGCCGTGACCGGCCTGTCCGTCGGCGAGTCGGCCACGTTCTCCTCCGAGCTCGTCGGTGGGCCGCTGCGCGGCGAGACCGTCGACGTGACGGTCACCCTCCAGAAGGTGTCGGTGCAGGAGCTGCCCGAGGTGGATGACGAGTTCGCCCAGCTGGTCTCGGAGTTCGACACCGTGGAGGAGATGCAGGAAGACCTGCGCACCACCGTGCAGAACATGGGTCGTCTCGAGCAGGCTGCCGATGCCCGCGACAAGGTGCTCGAAGAGCTCATCTCCCGGGTGGAGATCGACCTGCCCGAGAAGGTGCTCCAGAGCGAAATCGATGCCCGCCACCAGCAGATCCAGAACCAGCTCGCCCAGGCCGGCCTCACCCTGGATCAATACCTTGAGGACGGCGACACCGAGCAGACCGCCGAAGAGTTCTGGGCGGATATCGATGCGCGCTCCGCGGAGGCGCTCAAGGCGCAGCTCCTCCTGGATCAGGTGGCCGACGACCGCGAGATCGGTGTCGAGCAGAACGATCTCACCCAGCACATCTTCCGCAAGGCCCAGCAGTCCGGCACATCTCCCGAGCAGGAGATGCAGCACATGCTGGAGCACAACCACATGGGCGAGTGGATGACCGAGATCCGTCGCGGCAAGGCGCTCGCGATGATCGTCGAGGCTGCCACCGTCACCGACGCGGACGGCAACGAGATCAACCTGAAATTCCTGCGCGAGGACGGTTCTCTCGACGACGGCCAGGACGCGGAGTCCGCCGACAGCCCGGATTCGCCCGACAGCCCGGATTCTCCCGACAGCCCGGACTCGCCGGCCAGCCCGGACTCCGCGGACGAGGTCGAGGACACCGCGGAAGCCGACAAGGCCTGATCAGACCGGATCAATCCGACGAGCGGCTCGTCCCTTGCTGGGGCGGGCCGCTCAGCCCATCCCGGGCCGTCAGCGCAATTCTGGGTCAGGGTGGCCGTTGTACGCCCACATCAGCGCTTGGTGCACGTCCAACCGGTGCTTCCGCAGCCGGGGAGAGAGGATCAGATAGCCGAGTCCGGCCACCAGCAGAGCCGCAACGAGCGCGATGGCGCCGCCCCTCATCCACTCCTGGTTGGGGCTGTTGAGGACGAGGTCTAGAAATAGGCCGACCGCGAGCGGGACGGCGATGAACCCCCCAAGTCCGAGCAGGCAGCCGCCGACGGCTGTCCGGAAGCAGCCGCCGCCATAGGCATTGGGCTTCGTCTCCACATGGATCCCACGCGCCAACTGTCCCGGGCGGTGACTGGCCCAATCGAGCAGCGTGCTCAGGCTGCGCCTGCGGGCGAGGACCAGTGCGGCGTTCCTGGCAAATCCGGCAAAGGTGGCCAGGACGAGTGACACGCCGGAACCGATGAGCGCCAGTCCCGCCAGGGATGAGATGTCCTGGATCACCCAGTCGCCGCCGGATCGCCCCGGCTGTCCGGGGATCACGCTGATCAGGATCGCGCCCCCACCGAGCCCGAGGAACGCCCAGCCCAGGACGAAGAACACGCCCCACCAGATGCGCGCCCACCACGTGTGCGGACGCCCTGCGTCCTGATGGATCGCGAGCAGCTCATCGCGTTCCCGAAGGAGTTCGAGGGACAGCGGCTTGCGCTGGAGCGCATCCTTGTCGATTTCGGTGATGTGAGCGGCCAGCTCGGTCGTTGCCCGCGTTTCGGAGCGGTGGCCGAAATAGCGGACCCGTTGTTCCTCATCGAGCAGGCCGACGATCAGTGCTGCGCGTTCTTCGGGTGGAGAGGCATGGGCGGAGGTCTCGCCCATTCCGGCAACCATCACAGGGTGCGGAGGCCGGGCATGACCTGCTCCGCAAACGTGGTGAGGAAGCGTTCCTGGTCGTGGCCGGGCGCGTGGAAGACCAGGTGGTTGAAGCCGAGGTCCACATAGAACCGAACCTGCTCGATGGCTTCCTCGGGTGTCGAGGCAACGATCCATCGCCTGGCCACCTGTTCGATCGGCAACGCGTCGGCCGCGCCCTCCATCTGCTCGGGGTCGGAGATCGAATGCTTCTGCTCCGCTGTCAGTGACAGCGGTGCCCAGAAGCGGCAGTTCTCCAGGGCCAGCTCCGGATCGGGGTCATAGGACAGCTTGATCTCAATCATCCGGTCAATGGCTCGGAAGTCCCTCTTGTTGAGCTCCGCACCGGCTTTCACTGCGGGGATGAGTTCGTCGCGATAAAGCTCCGCGCCCTTGCCGGACGTGCAGATGAAGCCGTCCGCCTGACGCCCGGCGTACTTCGCCACCACCGGGCCGCCCGCTGCCACATAGACGGGGATCGGTTCGTCCGGGCGGTCATAGACCATGGCATCAACGGTGCGGTAGTAGTCGCCCTCGAACGTCACCCGGTCCTCGGTCCAGAGGCGACGCATGAGGCGTACCGCCTCGCGAAGGCGCGCGAAACGCTCCTTGAACGCCGGCCACTCGGGCTGACCCACCGCAATCTCGTTGAGCGCTTCCCCGGTGCCGACTCCCAACATGATCCGGCTCGGATAGAGACAGCCGAGTGTGGCCCACATCTGGGCGACGACCGCCGGGTTGTACCGAAAAGTCGGCGTCATCACCGACGTGCCCAGCATGATCCGCTCGGTGCGCGCAGCGACGTGGGACAGCCAGACGATCGAGTTGGGGGCGTGACCCCCCTTGTGGCGCCATGGCTGGAAGTGGTCGGAGATGGTGGCCGAGTCGAAGCCGTGTGCTTCGGCCGACACGGCAAAGTCGGCGAGCTCGCGCGGGGCGAACTGTTCGGCGGAGGCCTTGTATCCGATCTTGATCATGTCTGCTCCTCCTGGATCATGGGACCAGCCAATCAGCCTTGGCGGCGAGTGCGACTTGGAGTGTCGTCGGAATGGGGGAGAAAGGGTACGCCGGCCCGCCCCGGTGTCGGGACCCGCACAGCCTTCCGTTGCTGGGTTCCCTCATGGAGGGCGAGGGCGATGATCGTCGCCAGCACGAGGACGAAGCCGAGCCACTGGGTCGGTTGGAGGGTGGCGTGCTGGACGAACACACCGATGGCAGCCGCGGTCAGTGGGAAGGCCAGCTCGGCGAGCGTGGCGCGGGAAGCGGCGGTGTTCTTGAGGCCGAAGTAGTAGAGGATGAGCGCCAGCAGTCCCGGGATGAGGGCGAGCAGGAACAACCGCGGCCACGTGCCCATCGGCATCTGCAGGGGAGAGCCGGTGAGGAGAACGATGATCAGCAGGGCCAGCAGTCCGAAGAAGAAGCGCAGGGCGGTGACGTGGTGGAACGTCAGCTCGGTGCTGACGAAACGCCCCAGCACCGTGCCGAGTGCCCAGAGAGCCGCCGCGCCGACACCCAGCAGAGCCGGGGTGAGGCTCGTGACTCCGACCCCGAGCGGATCGGGGAACGCGAGCAACCAGGCTCCGACAAGGGCCGGAACGGCGAAGAAAGCGAACCGGGGGCGCAGCCGCTCGCCCAGGATGAGGGCAGCGAAGGTGAGGGCCAGCAGCGGCTGGAGCTTCTGCAGAACCTGCGGGGTGATCGGGTCGCCCACGCGGAAGGCCAGGGTGAACAGCGTTGTCGCCAAGGCGGACGAGCCACCGCCGATCACGATGGTGGCAATCCTGGTGCGCATCGAACTCCGCGACCAGGCCCGGAGGGCACCGATGAGCACCGGGGATACCAGCAGGACGAGGATGAGGTGTTCCCAGAGCACGATCGTGGGGGAGGCGTGGTCTTTTGCCAGCGGAGTCCGGAGCAGTCCCGAGAAGCCCCACATGGAGGCGGCCAGGGCGATCAGCCAGGTGCGATCAGCTGCGGTCCGGATGGGCGCGGGAGTCGGCACGGGGGCTCCTTCACATAACGGGGGGCGGGCTGGAATGCGGAATGTGTGATCCAGGACCCACGATGGAGATCAGTCTGTCAGCACCGGTGCGCCGTCAGCGAACAGCCGAGAATAACCGTTCGGAATGTCCGAGAGGGCAGGTAGTTTCTGGAGCGTGAACAACATCGGACTCAACCCGTCGCTGATCCGCGCGGCTTCCACCAGCGGTGGATCCAGCATGAGCGACAACGTCTATCAGGCGCTCCTGGCCAACCGCATCATCTTCCTGGGCTCAGAGGTCCGTGACGACAATGCGAACGCCATCTGCGCGCAGATGCTGCTGCTCAACGCGGAGGACCCTGACAAGGACATCTACCTCTACATCAACTCGCCCGGTGGTTCGGTCGATTCCGGCATGGCGATTTTCGACACCATGCAGTGGATCTCCAACGACGTCGCCACCGTTGCCATGGGCCTGGCTGCCTCGATGGGCCAGTTCCTGCTGTCGGCGGGCACCAAGGGCAAGCGCTATGCCCTGCCGCACAGCCGCATCATGATGCACCAGCCGTCCGGCGGTCTCGGCGGCACCGCCTCCGACATCCGGATCCAGGCCGAGCAGTCACTGCACATCAAGCGGGTGATGGCCGAGCTGATCGCGGAGCACACCGGCCAGACGGTGGAGCAGATCAATGCGGATTCCGACCGCGACCGCTGGTTCACAGCGGCGCAGGCCCTGGAATACGGCTTCATCGATCACGTCTACGAGAAGGCGTCGCAGATCACTGACGACGCCCCGAACCAGTGAGCGGAGCAACCATGAATCTGAACAACCTTGCTCGGTTCAACATGGAACAGCGGGAGCAGGTGCTTCCGCCCTCCGGGATCGCTCCCGAGGGTCCCATGTCCAACTACTTCATCCCCCAGTGGGAAGAGCGCACCTCTTATGGCGTGCGCCGCGTCGATCCCTACACCAAGCTGTTCGAGGA
Organism: Propionibacterium sp.; assembly: GCA_012839035.1. Lineage (GTDB taxonomy): Bacteria > Actinomycetota > Actinomycetes > Propionibacteriales > Propionibacteriaceae > Enemella. The sequence continues at coordinate 22,393 of DUOB01000113.1, read as the reverse complement.
GCGCGTGATCTTCCTCGGCACGCCGGTGACCGATGAAATCGCCAATGCCGTGATGGCCCAGCTGCTCGTGTTGCAGTCGATGGATGCCGACCGGAAGATCAGCATCTATATCAACTCCCCGGGCGGCTCGTTCTCGGCGATGACCGCGATCTACGACACGATGCGTTACATCAAGCCGGACATCGAGACCATCTGCCTGGGCATGGCGGCCTCGGCGGCGGCTGTGCTCCTCATGGCGGGGACCAAGGGTCGACGGCTGGCACTGCCGCACTCGACGATCCTCATCCATCAGCCGGCGATGGGCCAGTCGTCCTATGGTCAGTCCTCGGATCTGGAGATCCAGGCCAACGAGATCCTGCGCATCCGTTCGCTGATGGAGCAGATGATCGCGGATGCCACGGGCCAGGACGTGTCGGTGGTCAGCCGGGACGTCGAGCGGGACAAATACCTGACCGCGGAGCAAGCCAAGGAATACGGCATCATCGATGACATCCTCGTGTCATTGAAGAATGCCGACTGACGACAACTGAACAACACTCTGCCCCGCCGACGGACTGACAACATCTGTCGGCCGCCGGCGGGTTAGGGTGTGGTCCGCGTGGTCTTGGACACCACGAGGGCCGGGCTCGAACCCACCCGGGGTGAGAGTCGGAACCTTGAAGATTCGGGAGGCCGGCAATGGCGCGCATCGGTGAGAGCGGTGATCTGCTCAAGTGCAACTTCTGCGGAAAGAGCCAGAAGCAGGTCAAGAAGCTCATTGCTGGCCCTGGGGTCTATATCTGTGACGAGTGCATCGACCTCTGCAACGAAATCATCGAGGAGGAGTTCTCCGAGGGTTCCGACGTCGGCCTGTTGGACGAACTTCCCAAGCCGCGGCAGATCCGCGAGTTTCTCGACACCTATGTCATCGGTCAGGGCAATGCCAAGAAGGCCCTGGCCGTTGCTGTCTACAACCATTACAAGCGTGTCCAGGCCCAAGCAGCCTCGACGCCTCGACGTGCGGCCGAGGACGACGCAGTCGAGCTGGGCAAGTCCAACATTCTGCTGATAGGGCCGACCGGGTGCGGCAAGACCTATCTTGCGCAGACCCTCGCCAAGATGCTGAACGTGCCGTTCGCCATGGCGGATGCGACTGCCCTGACCGAGGCGGGCTATGTGGGTGAGGATGTTGAGAACATCCTGCTCAAGCTCATCCAGGCCGCCGATTTCGACGTGAAGAAGGCCGAGACCGGCATCATCTATATCGACGAGATCGACAAAGTGGCCCGCAAGTCGGAGAACCCGTCGATCACCCGTGATGTGTCGGGTGAGGGAGTCCAGCAGGCGCTCCTCAAGATTCTTGAGGGCACAACGGCGTCCGTGCCGCCGCAAGGTGGACGCAAGCACCCGCATCAGGACTTCATCCAGATCGACACCACGAACGTGCTGTTCATCGTCGGAGGAGCCTTTTCCGGCCTTGAACACATCATCGACAGCCGGGTGGGCAAACGTCCGATCGGGTTCAACAACGACGCCGAGGTGCGCCAGCCCGAGTCGGGTGATCCCTTCGCCGACGTCCGGCCCGAGGATCTTGTGAAGTTCGGACTCATCCCCGAGTTCATCGGGCGACTGCCGATGATCACGTCTGTTGCGCCCTTGGACAAGGAAGCTCTCATGCGGATCCTCGTGGAGCCGCGCAACGCCCTGATCAAGCAGTTCCGCAAGCTGTTCGAGCTGGACGGTGTGGACCTCGAATTCACCGACGACGCGGTCGAGGCCGTTGCCGATCTCGCACTCGCCCGCGGCACGGGAGCCCGCGGTCTGCGTGCCATCCTCGAAGAGGTTCTGCTGAATGTGATGTATGACGTGCCGAGCGAAGAGGACGTCGCCCGTGTCGTCATCTCCAGTGACGTCGTCAACCAATCCGCGCTGCCGATTCTCATCCCCCGCTCCCAGCTGCCCAAGCGCGAGCGGCGCGAGAAGAGCGCCTGAGGCTCAATCGCCGAACGTGCCTGCCAGCGTGGTGAGCAGGCGACGCAGCTCGGGTCCGTCCTCCGGCCCCAGCCGGGCGACCCAGTCCGCTTCGATCTCTGCGAAGGTCTGCTCAACGAACGCTCTGGCGCGTACTCCCTTGTCCGTGGTCTCCAGCAGCCGGGCGCGATGGTCGGTTGGATGCGGACGCACCGTCAGGTAGCCGTTGCGCTGCAAATGGGTGATCTGCTGACTCACGGCCTGTTTGCTGACACCGCACACCCCGACGATCTTGGATGCCTGGTGTGGGCCTTCGTCCAGGTGGCGCAGGACGTTGGAGGCGTGCGCCAAGGAAAGTGTGCCGAACTCGGAATCCTTCAGGCGCCGCGCGAAGGATGCCTCGAACTCGTCCTTCACCCTGGCAATGAGGCTGACCAGGGGCCACACCGTTGTCTCCGCCACGCGTTTAGGCTAGCCGAGTGTTCCGCACAGTAGTCAATCGATTGACCGAGGCTGAGCCGCTTGCGAGGATTTCATCATTCACTTGACGATTGAAGTGTGACTTACTGATAGGGAACTCGATGAACGTCCTCATTCTTCTTGGCAGCCTCCGCGCCGACTCCTTCAACGCACTGCTGGCCCGCGAGCTGGTCGAGATGATGCCGGAGGGCATGACCGCCTCGATCTACGACGGGCTGGGAGAGCTCCCGCACTACAACGAAGAGCTCGACGGCGAGGTCGTCCCCGCTCCGGTCGCCGCCTTCCGTGGTGCCGCGGACCGCGCGGACGCTGTCGTTGTGGTGACTCCGGAATACAACGGTGCCGTCAGCTCCGTGATCAAGAACGCCCTGGACTGGGGCTCGCGGCCCTACGGCGTGGGTGCGCTCAAGGGCAAGCCGGCCGTGGTGTTCTCCGCGACGGGCTCGCCGCGTGGTGGCGAGTGGGCGCGTGAGAACGCCGCCCGCATTCTCACCGTGGCCGGGGCCGAGGTGGCCGAGGACACCGTCGGCATCCCGAGCGCGTACGAAGTCTTCACCGACGGCAAGCTCACCGATTCGCACCTGCGCAATCGTGTCGCCGAGGGCCTCGCGCAGCTCAACGTGTCGCTGAACGCCTGATCTTCGCTTCTTTCGCGCCCGTCCCCGACCTGGGGGCGGGCGCGTTGGTTGTCTAGCATCGAAGGATGCGAATGCGTCTGGCGGTTGCGGTCGTTGCGCTGCTGACGGCGTGTACGCCGGCACCGGCGCCGGTCACGCCGACCAGCGCGCCCGAATCGACCCCCTCTCCCACCCCCGAGCCGGTGGTCACCCGGATCACGATCGTCGGGGACATCATGCTCGGCCGACGCGTCGGCAGCGCGTACGCCGATGACCCCACCGCACCCTTCCGCCCCTTCGCGGACCGGCTGGCCACCGCGGACCTCACGATCGGCAATCTCGAATCGACGCTGAGCGACAACGGCCGGCCGACCCAGGGGGGCGATTCGTTCTTCGCCGATCCACGCATGTTGGAGGGCCTCCATCTCGCTGGATTCGACGGGGTCAGCCTCGCCAACAACCACCTCGGTGATTATGGGCGGCAGGCCCAACTGGAGACGTTCGAGCAACTGGAGAAGGCGGGCATCGCCCATTTCGGAGCCGGCCACAACCTGGCTGAGGCCCGAGAGCCCTGGATCGTGGACCACGAGGGGGTCCGAATCGCCTTCCTCGGCACCGAATCGATCGGTGAGACACCGGCTGCGACCGACACGTCCCCCGGCACGAACAGGCTGAACATGCCACCCCGCACGGGACCGCTCGACACCGCTGCGCTCGACCGCATCGCCGGCGACATCACCGCGGCGAAGGCCGAGGCCGACACGGTGATCGTGGTGCCGCACTGGGGGACGCAGTACACGCATCAACCCGAGCCCGTGCAGCGCGAGGTCGCGGCCCGGTTCGCCGAGGCCGGCGCGGATCTCGTCATCGGTGGCCATCCCCATTGGGTCCAGGGCTGGGAACGCGTCGGCGACACGACGATCGTGCATTCACTGGGAAATTTCGTGTTCGACATGCAGTTCTCCCGGCAGGTGCAGGAGGGCGTGTTCGTCGAGATCGAGCTGACGGATGGGGAGGTCACCGCGATCGAGCCGGTGCCGTACGTCATCCGCAACCACGTCCCCCAACCCGCCCCGGCCGAGGACGCCGCGAGAATCCTCGACGATGTGCGGAGCACCAGTGCGGCGCCCTATCGCTGAGGGCTAATCCTGCACCGTCCGCAGCCACGCCCAGACCACCGTGCCGGCGCGCTCGAGCTGGGCCTGGTCGATGACGGCGGGCACGTCGCCGGGGGAGTGGTATCCCTCGAACGGCACCGACCCCACCCGCCCCGCCGGGATCCCCGCCTTCTCGAACGACCAGTGGTCGCTGGTCGTGTTCGTCTCCAGGCGAGTGGGCACGTCCGGCGGGGCGGCGTCCGCGAGCGCGCGGGCGATCCGGTCGGTGCCGCGGCCACCGTGGGCGATCGGCAGCGCGGGCGCGCGTACGCCGACCCGGTCCAGGGAGACCATCGCTCGCACTGCCTGCTGCTCGTTCTCGTCCAACTGCGCCACGTAGTGCCGTGACCCGTAATGGTGCCGCTCATCACCCTGGCCACGCGGCTCCTCCGCGCCGAACACGATGAACCGGACGGGGAGTTCGGGCGGTTGCTCAGCGGCCATCCGCGCGAGCTCCAGCAGCACCGCCACGCCGGACGCGTTGTCCTCCGCGCCCGGTGACTGGGGAACCGTGTCGAGGTGCGCCCCGATCACCACGTGGGGTTGAGCAGGGTCAAAGCCGGGTGGGTCGGCGATGACGTTGTGGGTGGTACCCGCGGGGACCCGGATGCCCCACGACGTTCCGGCGGGAACGTCGAACTCCTGCCGGGTCACGGAGAAGTCGAGACGGTCGAGCTCGTCGGCGCTCCAGGCGGCCGCTTCCTCGTACGCCGCAGAGGTCGCCTCCCGGGGACCGATGGACGCGAGCTGCTCGACTGTATGCATCGCCGCCGAGCGACTGAAGGGCCGGGCGGTGGCTGCCGGTGGTGACGGCGCAGGGGACATGTCCGGTGTCGACACCTCATCGCCGGTTGGGGTGGCGAGCTCCGGTGCCACGGAGGGCGGTCGGGCAGGCTCCGCTGGTGGAGTGCAGGCAGCAAGCGCTGTCCCGGTGAGGATCAGTCCGGCTGCGACGAGGGAAAACCGGCGAGGCACGCGCATGTGTTCAACGCTAGGTCGCAGGCCCACGTGAGCAAATAGCGATCTGGCGTCGTTACAGCAGGAGCTCCGACTGCAGCATCTCGGCCAGGTCGGTGCGGTTGAGATCGCGGGCGGCGAGAGCTTGGCCGAGGACGACGCACCCCACGATGGCCGCGGCGAATCCGACCAGTGCGGCCCAGGGTACCGCGGGCCAGAACTCGGTGAGGGAGAGTTCGCTGGCATCGACGGCGAAGAGCACGAAGGCACCGGTCACCGGAACAGCGATCAGCAGGGGCCGTCCCGCGAGGACGAGTGCTTCGACGGCCAGGAGGCGACGCAGACCGCTCGGGCCGACCCCGACTGACAGATAGCGGGCGAATTCGCGACGTCGCTGCTTCGCCTGGCCCCAGGTCTGCGCCAGGACATTCGCGATTCCCACGAGCGCCAGCAGCGCGCACAGGGCGCCCACCACCAGCATGTAACCGCGTCGGATCTCCGCATCCGAGATTTCGTCGCGTACCCGGTTCTCCACAATTGCCGATCCGCCATAGAGATCGGAAACCGCGGCCTCGACCGAGTCGAGAGCCCCGTCCTCGGTGAGGATCCGCACGAAAGTGGATGGTTCGCCCAGCGCGGGCTGCTCGGCCAACTCCTGCCACAACCCGGTGGGGACGACGACGAGCAGACCGAAGTCGTCGGCGCTTTCCCGAAGATTCGGCGGGGTGGAGCTGAGGGCGGTGACGGGGATGCGGGTGCGGGTGGGCGTACCGTCCGGTGTCGCGAGGGTGAGGACGTGGGGCCCGTCGCTGAGGTAGGGGACCCAGGTGCGGTCGCGGAAGCTGCTGTGCCCCCGGTCCCAGATCCTGTTCACCACGATGGCGCTCGCCTCACTCGTCTGCGGCACGTCCCCGTGCCGTTGGGCGTACTTGACGAATGACGCCTCATCGAGCACGAGGAGAGTGACCGGCGCGACCCACCCGCTGGGGGTGTACGCCGCGCTCCGGCCCGCGATCGCACCCAGTCCACCCAGCCGCTCCACGTCGTCACTCAGCGAACTCTCGGGCAGCACGACGTCGGCGTCTGCCCGCTGGTAGGCGACGACGTCCCGCACACCGGGCAGCGCGGAGACCTCCTCAACACGTGCGGGATCGGACAGGTCGACGGTGACCTGCAGGTCCCAGGCCTCGCGGTACCGGTCGAAGTAGGAGTGCTGGGTGCTGATGGCGGAGAGCGTCCAGAAACTCGCGAACAGCGAGAACGCCAGGAAGGAGAGCGTGAGAGAGACGGTTGAGGTCCGCAGCGCCGCCCGGCGCGAACGAAGGGACGCGCTGGCGAGTTCGCCCTCGATGCCGAAGATTCGCCCGAGCAGGCTGTGCTTCGCAGGACGCGGGACACGAGTGGGATCGGAGCCGCGCAGTGACTGCAACAACGGGCGCCGGCTGAGCCGGCGGGCGGGCAGCCAGGCCGCGGTGAGCACCGTTGCCAGCGTCACGGCCATGCTGATGGCCCACACGGCCGGGTGGTCGTGGAAGCGCGCCACCTCCCCGCCTGTCGCGGCCGTGATGGTGCCGGCGAACCGCACGAACGCCGCGCTGGCCCCCACGCCTGCCGCCGTCCCGACCAAGACCGGAAGCAGGCACAGGACCATCGCCTCCAGGAGCAACACCCGGCGTACCTGTCGAGGCGTCGCGCCGATGCTCGCCAGCATGCCGAACTGTCTCGTCCGCGCACCCGACGAAACCGCGAACGCATGCGTGATGACGAATACCATCGCAACGGCAACCAGACCGAGGACCCCGACGAAGAAGCGGGCCAGGAGGGGCGGTGTCCGGTCGTCGGGGTCGAAGACGAAGTGCTGGGCGAGGAGGCGGGTGTGGTACGCCAGCCCGACCGCAGGGACGCCGAGGTCTTCGGCGATCCGTGGCAGTTCGTCGAAGGTGACGCCGGGGTCGGTGAAGGTCAGCTCGACGGTACGCGTGCCCTCCGGGCCGGGCGGGCCGGCGTGCACGTCCGCTACCGTCGAGCGCGCGCGGAGGGCCCGCACGTCCGCGTCGGTGACGATGCCGGTGAGCCGCCCGTGCCAGTTGCCCTCGTCCCGGATGATCCGGGCGGTGGTGTCGATCCACAGGTTCGCGAAAAGGCTGCACACGAACGCGAGGATCGTCGCTGCGACGAAGGCGCCGACCATGACCGTCACGTTGGCGGCGCGGTTGCGCCGCACCCCCGCCAGCACGAACTCCCGATACATGACCGGCTACCGGTGCTCCGCCACGAGGCGACCGTCGACCATCGTGAGCACCCGCTGGGCACGCGCCGCGACCTCGTCATCGTGCGTGACCAGCAGGATGGTCTGACCCCAGTCCCGGTGCGCGGTCTCCAGCAGATCCAGCACATCCGCGGTCGACGACCGGTCCAGGTTGCCCGTCGGTTCGTCGGCCAGGAGGAGAGCGGGCTGGTACAGCACTGACCGTGCGATCGCCACCCGCTGTTGCTGCCCACCCGAGAGCTCGCTCGGCAGCGCCTCCATGCGGTCACCAATGCCCAGCGCAGCAACGAGCCGGTCGAGCTCACCGGGGTCGGGGCGCTTCCCGGCCAGACGAACCGGCAGAACGATGTTCTGGCGGACCGTCAGCGTGGGGATGAGGTTGTTGAACTGATAGACGAGCCCGACGGTGGTGCGGCGGAAGACCGCCGCCCGGGTCGGATCCATCGTCCTGAGGTCGACGCCGGCGACCTCGACGTGCCCCTCATCCGCGCGCTCGATCGCGCCCAGGATGTGCAGCAACGTCGACTTCCCCGACCCGGACGAACCGACGAGGGCGACGAATTCGCCGCGATCGATCGTCATGTCCAGCCCACGCAGCGCGGCAACGCTCGCCGGGCCGCGGCCATAGGTCTTGCCCAGCCCCGCGCACTCGACTATGGCCATCGGACATCCTGCTCCCGGTGAGGGGACTCGACCCCCGCCCCTGAACTCATGCGCTGGGCGCCACGAGCTCCACGTCCACGGACAGCGGTCCATTCTCTGCGGCCCACTCGACGTCACCGACGAGCCGGCCGACGGCGCGCAGATCGGACTCGATGGACTGCAAGCGGGTCAACGAAATCTTGTCCCCGCGGAACACCGCGCGGCTCGCCTCGGTCTTCATGGAGACCTTCGCGTTGGACTTTGCCCCCCGGATCGCGATGAGCGCGTCCGCGAGGTCGGCCAGCAATGCGACCTCGCCGGCATCGGTGATCTCGTCCGCGGTCGGCCAGGCCTGGTGATGCACCGAGCCCTCGCGCCACCACGACCACACTTCCTCGGTCACGAACGGCAGGAACGGCGCGAACAACCGCAACTGGATCTCCAGGGCCCGCGCGAGTGCCGCCCGAGCGGAGGCAGCAGCCTCGTCGCCACCGGCCCCATAGGCGCGCTCCTTGACCAGCTCCAGATAGTCGTCGCAGAACGACCAGAAGAACGTTTCGGTCGCCTCCAGCGCGGCCGAATAGTCGAACGACTCGAACGCCCGGGTCGCCGCGACGATGACCTCCCGCAGCCCGGCGAGCATCGCTCGGTCGGCGGGGTTGGTCACCGTGCCACCGAGCGCATCCCCGGACATGCCGAGCACGAACTTCGAGGCGTTCAGGACCTTGGTCGCCAGGCGGCGCCCGACCTTCATCTGGGTCTCGTCGAACGGCGAGTCGGTGCCGGGACGCGCCATCGCAGCGCGCCAGCGCACCGCATCGGCCCCGAACCGATCGAGGATGTCCGTCGGGACGACGACATTGCCCTTGGACTTCGACATCTTCTTGCGGTCCGGGTCGACGACGAATCCCGAGATCGTGGCGCGCTGCCACGGGATGGTGTCGAACTCGAAGTGCGACCGCACCACGCGGGAGAACAGCCAGGTGCGGATGATGTCGTGCGCCTGGGGGGCCACATCCATCGGGAACGTGAGCGCGAACAGTTCCGGATCCCGCTCCCACCCGCAGGCAATCTGGGGGGTCAGCGACGACGTCGCCCACGTGTCCATGACGTCGGGATCCCCGGTGAAACCACCCGGCTGATCGCGCTGGGACTCGGCGTACCCCTCCGGAACGTCCGACGACGGATCCACCGGCAGCGCATCCTCGCCGGGCAGGATGGGGGAGTCATAGTCGGGCTCGCCGTCGGTGCCCACTGCGTACCACACCGGGAACGGCACCCCGAAGAACCGCTGCCGCGAGATCAACCAGTCACCGTTGAGGCCACCGACCCAGTTGTCATAGCGGTGGCGCATGTGCTCCGGCACCCACTCGATCTCATGGCCCCGGTGCAACAGGTCCTGCTTGAGGGCCTCGTCGCGGCCGCCATTGCGGATGTACCACTGACGGGTCGACACGATCTCGAGCGGTTTGTCGCCCTTCTCGAAGAAATTCACCTTGCGCTGCGTCGGCGTCGGCTCGCCGTGGAGGTCACCGGAGTCGCGGAGGAGCTCCACCATCGCCGCGCGGGCGGAGAAGGTCGTCTTGCCGGCCAGCTCCGCGTACGCCGCCGACTCGCCCAACCACTCCGGAGTCTCCCGGTGCAGCCGGCCATCGCGGCCCACGACCGTGCGGGTCGGCAGCTGCAGCTCCCGCCACCACTGGATATCGGTCTGGTCGCCGAAGGTGCAGCACATCGCGATGCCCGCGCCCTTGTCCATCTCGGCGGCCGGATGCGCCAGCACGGGCAGCTCGACACCGAACACCGGGGAGGTCACCGTGCGCCCGAACAGCGGCTGATAGCGCTCGTCGTCCGGATGGGCGATCAGGGCACAGCACGCCGCGAGCAGCTCCGGCCGGGTGGTCTCGATGAAGACCTTGCGGCCCTCGACCGGCGAGTCCTCCGGCAGCGTCACGTCCTCGGTGAGATGGAAGCTCAGGCGGTGATAGGCGCCGGGATAGTCCCGGGCCTCCAGCTCGGCCTGCGCGACCGCCGTCTGGAACGTGACATCCCACATCGTGGGGGCCTCGGAGAGATAGGCCTCGCCGCGCTGATAGTTCCGCAGGAACGCGAGCTGGGATGTCCGCAGCGTCTCGTCCGAGATCGTGGCATAGAGCTGATCCCAGTCCACCGACAGCCCGACCCTGCGCCACAGGTCCTCGAACGCCTGCTCGTCGACCTCGGTCAACTCATGACACAGATCGATGAAGTTGCGCCGGCTGATGGACACCTGCCGTTTGGGATCCGGCTTGGCCGGCGGGGTGAAGTCGGGGTCATAGGGCACGTGCGGATCGCAGCGGACACCGTAGTAGTTCTGCACCCGGCGCTCGGTCGGCAGACCGTTGTCGTCCCATCCCATCGGATAGAAGACCCGCTTGCCGGTCATCCGCTGATAGCGGGCGATGAGATCGGTGTGGGTATAGGAGAAGACATGCCCCACGTGGAGCGACCCGGACACTGTCGGCGGGGGAGTGTCGATGGAGAACACCTGTGCCCGCGCCGCCGAGCGGCTGGCGGGATCGTCGAGGTCCACCTCGGGCCGGACGAAGGCATAGGTCTTGTTCTCGGCCCATACTGCCGCCCATTTCTCCTCCAAACCCTCGAGCGCGGGCTTGTCGGGGACACGGGCGGCAGGCTGGGAATGATCAGTCATGCCGTGAATCTTAGAGGGCCACTCCCACAGCGGCCTCCGCTTATCGCTCGGCGGTCAGCTCATTTCCTGGATCACGGTCCGCAGCGACTCCGGGCCCCCGCTCAGCCTGTCCCGATCCAGCTCCTCGCCGTTGACGCGCACGGTGGGCGTGCCGGTCACCCCGGAGCGGCTGGCCTCGGTGTTGACGTGCTTCACGAAGTCATCGAACTGCTTGTCGGCGAAGCAGGAGTTGAACGTGTCGAGCTCGGCACCCGTGATCCCGGCCTGGTTGGGCAGCGTCCCGGTCAGCACATCATCGGAGAGGCCTGCGCCCTGGATCAGCTGCTGGTTGAAGACCGCGGTGTTGTACGCCGCAAAGTGTCCGGTCAGATCCGCACAGGCAGCCGCGTTCGCGGCGCGGGTCGAGTCGCCGTTGGGTCGCTGGTCCAGGAACGTCATCGTCCGGGCGACCAACTCGATCTCACCGGCCTCGGCCATCTGGCCCAAGGTCGGGCCGAATGCGGCTTCGAACTGGGCGCACGCCGGGCACTGATAGTCGCTGAACACCTCGACCCTGGGCGCGCCCTCGGCCGCCTTGCCCGGGTTCAGGACCACGCCGTCGCGTTCGGCCGTGGCGTTGGGCGGAGTGCTGGTCGACTGCCGTGCCTCCTGCTCGCTGCTGAAGCGGTTGAACAACAGCACTCCGGCGGCGACCAGCGCGACAACGACGACGCCGACCACCGCAAAGATGGCGATTCGCTTGTTCTTCGCCTGCCTGGCCTGCTCGATCTGGGCTGCGCGCAGCTGTGCGCGGCGGCTGTCGGACTTGGCGGGTGACGGCTTGCTCATCGAGTGTCTTCCTCTGGATCGGCGTAACGGATTGGAATGGAATTGTGGTCAGTCGGGATCGAGGGCGGGTGATCCGAAGAGTTTTTCGTCGAGGCTGAAGGGCGTACGCGGGCGCCACACCAGCCACGCGGCCAGCACCAGCAGGCCGATGTCTCGGGCGATGTCCCAGGGATATCTCGCCTGCGCCTCGGCGAGCGAGATCTCCCCGCCGCCACCGAAACAACCGCAGTCGATGGCCAGGCCGCGGGCCCATGCCTGGGCGATCCCGGCAATGAAAACAATCATGATGAGCCCTGTCAGCACCGCGGCAGGTCTCGTGAACAGCCCGAGCAGGAGCAGCAGACCGAGGATCAGCTCAACGATCGGCAGCAGATAGCCCACAACGACGGCCAGCTCATAGGGCAGGATCTGGTAGCCGCGCACGGCCACGACCGAGGCCTCAAGATTGACCAGCTTCGGGACACTGGCGGCGAACCACACACCGGCGAGCACGAGCCGGGCGACGAGCCCCACCCATCCTGTCGCCGAAAATCTTTGCGTGAACGAGCGTTCGCCGGTCCTCGTGGCCGTTGTGGTCATGCCCAACAGCATAGGATGCCCCGTGACATGGCAACCCAACATGAAACGCTCCTGGCCGAGCTGACGTCTCGCTGGCCCGAGCATCGCATCGCCCCCAGCCTCGACCGAATCCGCGCCGTCACGGAGCTTCTGGGTGACCCCCAGCGCTCCTGCCCGGTCATCCAGATCACCGGGACCAACGGAAAAGGCTCCACCGCGATCATGATCGAATCGCTGCTGCGTGCCGCCGGGTTGCGGACGGGTCGCTATTCGTCCCCCCATCTCGTCGACGTCACCGAACGGATCGCCATCGACGGTCAGCCGATCAGCCGGGAGCGGTTCGCGGAGGTCTGGGCCGACATCAAGCCCTATGTCGGGATCGTGGACGAACAGCGTCTCGACGATGCGCCGATGACGTTCTTCGAGGTGCTCACGGCGATGGCCTATGCCGCGTTCGCCGACGCGCCCGTCGACGTCATGATCATTGAGGTCGGCCTGGGCGGTGCGTGGGACGCCACCAACATCGCCGACGCACAGGTCGCTGTCGTGATGCCGATCGACCTCGACCACACCCACATCCTCGGCGACTCCCTCACCGACATTGCGCGGGAGAAGGCAGGCATCATCAAACCCGGGACCCACGCGATCCTCGCCGGTCAGCCGATCGAGGCCGCGAAAGTCCTGCTTCAGCACTGCGCCGATGTCGGTGCCCTCGTGCAACGCGAGGGTGTCGATTTCGGGCTCCTGGACCGTCGGCTGGCCGTGGGTGGTCAGCTGATCCGCCTCAACGGTTCGGAGGGCCCCGTCGAGGACGTCCATCTGCCCCTGCACGGCGTCCACATGGCGCGCAACGCGGGCGTCGCGCTCGCTGCTGTCGAGGCGTTCCTCGGCATGAAGGCCCTCCCGGGCGATCTGGTGCGTGAGGGTTTTTCGGAGGTACGCGCTCCCGGCCGTCTCGAAGCGATCCGCCAGTCCCCGCCCATCGTGCTGGACGGCGCCCACAACGCGCACGCCGCGGAGGCGTCGGCGACGGCGGCGGTGGAGGCGTACTCCTTCGACCCGCTCATCGGCGTCTTCGCCGTCATGGCCGACAAGGATGCGGAGGCGATCCTGCGCGTGTGGGAGCCGGTCATGAACGAGATCGTCTGCACTCGGGTCGCGTCGACCGAGCGGGGGCTGGGCGTGGACGCCCTGGTCGAGGTGGCGGAGGAGGTGTTCGGTCCGGGTCGGGTACGCCGGGCGGACACCATCGCCGATGCCCTCGAGCTCGCGACGGCCATGGTGGACCTCGACGCCGGTCAGCCGGGCATCATCGTCACCGGCTCGGTGATCGCCGCCGGTGAGGCGCGTGGTCTGCTCGCGACCGGCGGTCTGGTTCGCGATGCCGATGAGATCGACTGGGCGGCCGACGACCACGGCGGCACACTGGACGAGCTGACCGGCGGCAACGGCCACAGGATCGCGATGGGGGATGACGATTGATGCTGAAGCCCGGCAACCCGATGGGCAAGGTCATGATGGCCACACTCATCTTCGAGGCGATCACCATCGGCCTCTCCGTCCCGGTGATGATCATGGTCTCCGACGTCCCTGCAGGACTGGCTTCGGCGGCCGGAGCGGGTGCCGCCCTGCTGGCGATGGTGGCCGCGGGAAACATGCGCAAGCCCCGGGTCGGCTATCCGCTCGGCTGGCTCACCCAGGTCGCGGCCCTGGCCCTGTCGTTCCTCACGATCGGCATGCTGATCATGGGCGTGATGTTCGCGATGCTGTGGGTCGTGTGTTTTGTGCTCGGCAAGCGATTGGAAGCCCAGCGCGGGATGACGTGATCCCGCTATGGTGCGGCTCATGACAGAGCGCACCCTGGTCCTGATCAAGCCCGACGCCGTGCGGCGGGGGCTCGCAGGTGAGATTCTTTCCCGTTATGAGCGCAAGGGTTTGCGCATCGTCGCACTCGAGCAGCGCGAGGCCCGGGCCGACGTGCTCGACAAGCATTATGCGGAGCACGTTGAGAAGCCCTGGTATCACGAGCTGCGCGACTTCATGCAGTCCGGCCCGCTCCTTGCTTTCGTCCTCGAGGGTGACTCCGCCGTGACCGTCGTCCGCGCGCTCAACGGCGCAACCGACGGCCGCAAGGCCGAGCCGGGCACCATCCGCGGTGACTATTCGATCTCCAACCAGGAGAACCTCGTCCACGGCTCGGACTCGACCGAGTCCGCCGCGCGCGAGATCGAGATCTGGTTCCCGGGCGCCTGAGCCCCGGTCCGGTGGTTGGCCGGGGGCACAGTCCCTGCGTACCCTTGATGCGCTATGACTGACACCCGCATCACCGCAGCGTCCGCGCCCTCGCCCGACTCGATCTTCGAGCGCGTCGAGCCACTGCTGTCGAGCGTGAGCAAGCCGATCCAATATGTCGGCGGCGAGCACAACAGCGTCGTCAAGGAATGGGACTCGGCGCGCGTGCGCTGGTGTCTGATGTATCCCGACGCCTATGAGATCGGCCAGCCCAACCAGGGCGTCGCGATCCTCTATGAGGTGCTCAACGAGCGGGACTGGATCCTGGCCGAGCGGACCTACTCGGTGTGGCCGGACATGGAGGCCAAGCTCCGCGAGGACGGGCTGTCGCAGTTCACGCTCGATTCCCACCGGCCGGTGGGGGCGTTCGACGTGCTGGGCGTGTCCTTCTCGACCGAGCTGGGCTATACCAACCTGTTGACCGTGCTCGACCTGGCCGGCATGCCGCTGCACGCAGTCGATCGCCGGGAATTCGATCCGATCGTCATCGCGGGCGGTCATGCGGCGTTCAACCCCGAACCCATCGCGGATTTCATCGACTGTGCCGTGCTCGGCGACGGCGAGGAGATCTCGCTGAAGATCTCCGAGGTCATCGACGAGTGGAAGGCCGAGGGGCGCCCCGGCGGGCGCGATGAGCTCCTGCTCCGCCTCGCCGAGACCGGCGGGGTCTACGTGCCGAAATTCTATGACGTGGAGTATCTGCCGGACGGTCGCATCATGCGCGTCGCCCCCAACCGGGACCGGGTGCCGTTCCGGGTCGCGAAGCACACGTTAATGGACCTCAACGAGTGGCCGTATCCGAAGAAGCCGTTGGTCCCGTTGGCCGAGACCGTTCACGAACGCTATTCGGTGGAGATTTTTCGGGGATGTACGCGGGGCTGCCGCTTCTGCCAGGCCGGGATGATCACGCGCCCGGTGCGCGAACGCAACATCGAGACGATCGGTGCGATGGTCGAGGAGGGGCTGAAGGCGACCGGTCTCGAGGAGGTCGGCCTGCTGTCGCTGTCGAGCGCCGATCACACCGAGATCGCCGATGTCGCGACCCAGCTTGCCGACCGCTATGAGGGTTCGAACGTCTCGCTGTCGCTCCCGTCCACCCGGGTGGACGCATTCAACATCACCCTCGCCAACGAGCTGTCCCGCAACGGCCGGCGCTCGGGGCTCACGTTCGCGCCCGAGGGCGGATCCGAGCGCATGCGCAAGGTCATCAACAAGACGGTCGACGAAGAGGACCTGATCCGGACGGTGGCGACGGCGTACGCGAACGGCTGGCGGCAGGTGAAGCTCTATTTCATGTGCGGGCTGCCGACCGAGACCGACGAGGACGTGCTGGCGATCGCCGACCTCGCACGCCGGGTCATCGAGACCGGCCGCAAGGAGGCCGGGACCAAGGACATCCGCTGCACGGTCTCCATCGGGGGATTCGTGCCGAAGCCCCACACGCCATTCCAGTGGGCGGCCCAGTTGGACGTGGAAACCACCGACGCCCGACTGCAGAAGCTGCGGGAGCTCATTCGCTCGGATCGGCAGTACGGTCGGGCGATCGGCTTCCGTTATCACGACGGCAAGCCGGGCATCATCGAAGGGCTCCTGTCCCGCGGCGACCGCCGCGTCGGGCGCGTCATCGAGGCCGTCTGGCGTGACGGTGGGCGCTTCGACGGCTGGTCCGAGCACTTCTCCTATGAGCGCTGGACGGACATGGCGGCTCAGGAACTGCAGGTGCTGGGCGTCGATCTCGACTGGTTCACCACCCGTGAGCGCGACTATGACGAGGTCCTGCCCTGGGACCACCTGGACTCCGGGCTCGACCGCGACTGGCTCTGGGAGGACTGGCAGGAGGCCCTCGACGAGGTCGAGGTCGACGACTGCCGCTGGACGCCGTGCTTCGACTGCGGGGTCTGCCCACAGCTCGACACGGAGATCCAGATCGGTCCCACGGGTCAGGTGCTGCTGCCGCTGCCGACCGTTCGACCGAGCGTGCTGGCCGACTGAGCCTCGCCGCCGCAACGCACTCCGCCCCCAGCCGGTGCCGATGGCTGCACCACCGGCGGGGCTGAGGGCGGACTGACTGGGGATCCGGTCAATCAGGCCTGTGCGGCGATCTCGTCCGGGCCCGCGTTGGCGAAGTGATCGGTGATCGGATCACCGTTCGGTTCATAGACCCGTCCGTCGGTCGGGCGTGCGGAGCGCTGCGCCACTTCCAACACGGCGCGCACCTTCGGATAGCGCGGCTGCCACATGAGCTCGTGGATGTCCTGGATGGGATTCTCCAACGTCGCCCGGGCCACACCGTCCTCCTCCGCCGCCTCGGCGACCTTGAGAGCCACCGCGGCCGACACCGCACGGAGCTGCTGGAGTCCAGGGAGGACCGCCGAGCCACGTCGTGTCGCGTTGCTCATCTCGGCGACCGCGATCGCTGCCGCCGCGATCATGTTGTCGGTCACCTTGGACGCGCGGATCGCGACCGTGCCCAGGCCGATGCCGGGGAACACGAGCGCGTTGTTGGCCTGCGCAATGTGGTAGTCGATGCCCGCATAGTGCACAGGATCGAACGGCGACCCCGTCGCCATCAGCGCCCGGCCCTGGGTCCACTTGATGACATCGGAGGCGATGGCCTCCGACTTGGACGTCGGGTTCGACAGCGGCATGATGATCGGTCGCTCGCACGTTGCCGCCATGTGGGTGACGATCTCCTCGGTGAACGCGGCCGGCTGGGCCGAGGTGCCGATGAGGATGGTCGGGTTGACGTTCTTCACCACGTCAACCAGGTCATAGCGGTCGGGGACCTTGAGATCCCAGTCCTTCAGCTCGGACGAGTCCCGCGCATAGCGTTCCTGGAAGGGCCGCATCTTGGTCCCGGTCCGCAGCAGCCCGCGGCTGCCCAGGCCCCAGAACTTCTTGCTGGCCTCCTCCGGGTCGGTGCCTTCCCGGACCATGATGTCGCACAGGAGATCGGTGATGCCGATGCCCGCGGTGCCGGCGCCATGGACGACGATCCGCTGGTCACTGAGCCGTTCACCCTTGGCCTTCACCGCCGAGAGTGCGGCGGCGACCACGACGGCGGCCGTGCCCTGGATGTCGTCGTTGAAGGTGCAGTAATCGTCGCGATAGGTCTCCAGGACCCGGTGGGCGTTGTTGGCGCCGAAGTCCTCGAAGTGCAGCAGCGCATTCGGGAAGGTCTGGTGGACGGCCTTGACGAAGGTGTCGATGAACTCGTCGTATTGCTTGCCCCGGACCCGAGCCTTGCGCACGCCCAGATAGTTGGGGTCATTGAGCAATTCGAGATTGTCGGTGCCCACATCGAGCACGATCGGCAACCCGCGCAGGGGATGAATGCCCGCGGCGGTCGTATAAACCGCGAGCTTGCCGATCGAAATGCGGATGCCTCCGACCCCCTGGTCACCGATGCCCAGAATGCCTTCCGAGTCGGTGGCCACGATGACATCAACGTCCCCCGAGTTGGAGCCATAGGACTCCAGGGCGAACGTGATCGCCTCCGGCTCATCGATGGACAGATAGATGCCGCGCGCGCGGTCGAACGTGCTGGAGAACTTCTGGATCGCCTCGCCCACCGTGGGCGTGTAGATGATCGGCAGCATCTCGTCGAGATGCTCGGTCACCAGGCGATAGAAGAGGATCTCGTTGAGGTCCTGCAGCGAGTTCAAATAGACGTACTTCGCGAGGTTGTCGGGCCGCGCCTTGAACTGGGTGTATACACGCTTCAGCTGTTCCGACATGGTGTTCACCGCGGGCGGCAGCAGGCCGGTCAGGCCGAGGGCGCGCCGCTCCTCGGCGGTATAACCGGGACCGAAATTGAGCATCGGACGAGCAAGCACCTGGCGACCGCGCACCGCGATCTCGGCCGTCTCGACGCCGTTGGTCGTATGGAACTGGAACTGACGAGGCATGCGGAAACACTAATGCGCGAATCCGACAATGCCGAGATTGCCCACGCGGCGAGCAGGCACACCAAGGCGCTGCGGGGCACTAAGCTGTCGCGCCATGAACAGGCGCAGGCAGCCCGAACAGCAGGCCCCACCGGTGCAGCGACTGCGGATCCGATATGCCAAGCGCGGCCGCGCCCGGTTCACATCGCACCGAGATTTCGCGCGGGCCTTCGAACGGGCGCTGCGACGGGCGGATATCCCGATGGCCTATTCCTCGGGCTTCAACCAGCACCCGCGCATCTCCTTCGCCAATGCCGCCCCGACGGGTGCGGCGACCGAATCGGAATACCTCGAGATCGGGCTTGCCGCGGTGTGTGATCCGGCCAAGGTGCTGACGGCGCTCGATGCCGCGTTGCCACCCGGGATCGATGTGCTCACAGTGGTTGAGGGCGGTGGGGGTGGCCTGACCGACCGGCTCACGGGATCGCGGTGGCAGATCCGGTGGCCGGGTTTCGATGCCGGGGTTGCCGAGTCCGCCGTCGCCGCGTTCCTGGCGGCCGATGAGGTGGTGGTCGAGCGGATGACGAAACGAGGCGTACGCCAGTTCAATGCCCGTGCTGCTGTCGTCGAGCTCACCGTGGAGCCCGAGGGGATCGAGTTGGTGTCGCGCCATCTCACTCCGCTGGTGCGGCCCGATGATGTGCTTCAGGCATTGGCGATCGTGCACCCGGAATTGAACGTTCCAGCCGGAGTCCTGCTCACGCGGCTGGAGCAGGGCGAGCTCACGGAGACCGGGATCGGCGACCCGCTGGAGGCCTGACCCGGTGCGGCGGCCTGTCCCCGCTCCGGTTTTGGCGGGGAATGTGGGATAATCGTCGAAGGTCTGGAGCGCCGCCGGCGCTCCGCCGCCTCCGGAGCAGTGGTGCCGTGGCGATGTGACAGGTCGCTGCGGGAGTCTGATCCGCGACGCCATGCGACCGCGGACGACGCGCCCGCCGGGGTGGAGGACCAACAGCTTTGCTGGGTCGCCCCGAGGTGTGCTCGATGCCCTCGCACGAGATTCCAGCGCACGTGACCGGTGCAATTGCGCCGGGTGAAGGAGAGCGCATGCTCGACGAGCCGAACGCTTCTGAAGATTCCGCGTCCGATCTGCCCACACCACCACGCCGCCGGCGCAGCGCCAGTCGTCCGGCCGGACCGCCCAAGCCGGTGGCCGATGGCCCCTCGCCGGAGTTCGAGGCCGAACTCCAGGCCCGCCTGCAGGCGCAGCTCGGCGCACCCCTCCTTGCAGACGGGGCGGATGCCGATGAGACCGAACCCCCTGCCAAACCCGCCCGCAAGCGGACCCAGCGCAGCCGCGCCACCGATGACGACAGCGCTCCCGCCCCCCGGCGCCGCGGCAGCCGTCGCGCCGCCGGCCCTGCATCGGAAACGGCCGACACCGATTCCGGCACGGCCACCGATTCCGACGACACACCAACGCAGGCGCAGCAGTCCAAGGATGAGCCGGGGTCGCCGGTCGCCGAATCGAACGACCGGGCGACCGAGGATCCTCTGACGATGGAATCCAGCCAGGTCGAACCAGCCGACGCCGAGTCCGACGATGACACGCCCGAGGATTCCGCCACAGATGTGGTCTCGGATGATGACGGTTCGGCTGACGCCCAATCGGCGGACGACGATTCCGATGATGACGACGATTCGGATGATGACGATTCGGACGATGATTCCGACGACGAGGATTCGGACGATGATTCCGATGACGACGATTCGGATGACGACGATTCGGACGATGATTCCGATGACGACGATTCGGACGATGACTCCGACGACGACGATTCGGATGACGACGACTCCGACGAGGGAGACGCCACAGCGGAGAGGACCACGAGCAGCCGTCGTCGGCGGCGCCGCCGGGGTGGACGGCGTCGTCGCCGCAGCAGCAGTTCGGCCGCCGACACCGATGCGGCCACTGACGACTCCGAGGACTCGGACGACGACTCGACTGACGCCGAGGACACGGACGGAGACACTTCCGACGACGACAACGGCGACAACAACGGGGACAACGCTGCAGCGACCGGCACGACGCGGCGTCGGCGCCGGCGCCGGCGTCGTCGTGGTGAGGACACCGGCGGGGACGACGACGATCCGGACACCGATGTCGTGGTCAAGGTGCGCGAGCCGCGCCGCAACCGCGCCTCGGACGAGGTCACGGGCATCGAGGGTTCGACCCGCATGGAGGCCAAGCGTCAGCGACGACGCGAAGGGCGGGCAGCCGGGCGTCGGCGTACCCCCATCCTCAGCGAAGCCGAATTCCTCGCCCGCCGGGAATCCGTCGCCCGCACCATGGTCGTGCGACAGAACGACGAACTCGCCCAGATCGCGGTGCTGGAGGACAATGTCCTCGTCGAGCACTACGTCGACCGGGCGTCAGCAACCTCGCTGATCGGCAACGTCTATCTCGGCCGCATCCAGAACGTCCTGCCGTCGATGGAGGCGGCCTTCATCGACATCGGCCGCGGCCGCAACGCCGTGCTCTATGCCGGCGAGGTGGACTGGGACTCGTTCGGGGCCGAGGGGCAGCAGCGCAAGGTCGAGAACGTGCTCAAATCCGGCCAGACGATCCTGGTCCAGGTGACCAAGGATCCGGTCGGGGCCAAGGGCGCGCGCCTGACCAACAACATTTCGCTGCCGGGACGCTACATCGTCTATTCGCCGGGTGGGCACCTCTCGGGGATCTCACGCAAGCTGCCCGACACCGAGCGCAGGCGGCTCAAGGGCATCCTGTCGGACCTCGTCGGTGAGGACGCCAGCGTCATTGTCCGCACTGCCGCCGAGGGCGCGTCGGAGGAAGAGCTCGTTCGGGACGTCAACCGCCTCAAGGCCCAGTGGGAGGCCATCGAGAAAAAGGTCAAGAGCGGGGTGGCGCCGGCACAGCTCTATGCCGAGCCCGATGCGACCGTGCGGATCGTCCGTGACCTGTTCACCGAGGACTTCAGCAAGCTGATCATCCATGGCAACGGTGGGGCGACCGACGCCTACGACACAGTGATGGCCTATGTCAGCCACGTCGCTCCGCATCTCGCCGAGCGCATCGAACGCTGGGACTCCGAGCGCGGTGACGTGTTCGCGGTCCACCGCATCGACGAACAGATCGCCAAGGCGCTGGAGCGCAAGGTCTATCTGCCCTCTGGCGGTTCGCTCGTCATCGACAGGACTGAAGCCATGACGGTCATCGACGTCAACACCGGCAAGTTCACCGGTTCCGGTGGCAACCTCGAAGCGACCGTCACGAGCAACAACCTCGAGGCGGCCGAGGAGGTCGTCCGACAGCTCCGGCTCCGCGACATCGGCGGCATCATCGTGATCGACTTCATCGACATGGTCCTGCCCAGCAACCGTGAGCTGTTGCTGCGGCGGTTGGTCGAGTGTTTGGGCAGGGACCGCACGCGGCACCAGGTCGCCGAAGTGACCAGCCTCGGTCTGGTGCAGATGACGCGGAAGAAGATCGGTACCGGTCTTGCCGAGGCCTTCACCGAAACCTGTGAGGTCTGCAAGGGCCGCGGGTTCGAGATCCACGACATGCCCGTGGAATCCCAGTCCCAGGCAGATGGCGGAGAACGCCGCGGCCGTCGTGGCCGGGGCCGCAACAGCGGGTCCGGCAACAGTGGCGGGTCCGGCAACAGTGGATCCGGTCAGGGGAGTGGTTCCGGCGGCTCGAACGGCCGCAACGCCGACTCCGGCGGAGACAATCAGTCCAGCGCAGAATCGGGCAGTGCCGACTCCGGCAACGGTGATTCCGGCCGCGGGGGGAGCAGGCGTACGCGCTCGCGAAGCCGCTCCCGAAGCCAGGCCTCGAACAGCGATCCGGCGGAAGCGAATGCGGAAGCCGATGAGTCGCCGACAACGGAAACGCTGACTGACAACGCGACCGGCAAGGGAGCCGCGGGGGAGAAGGCGGAGTCCCCGGAACCCGTTCCGGCAGATGCGCCGCAGCCCGACGTGTCCCCCACCGAGGAGAACGCCCAACCCGCGCAGGAGTGATCCGGGTCGGGGAATGG